>NZ_BSNM01000017.1 GCF_030159995.1 Litoribrevibacter albus
CCTTTCCTCCTCGCTGAAAGTGCTTTACAACCCGAAAGCCTTCTTCACACACGCGGCATGGCTGCATCAGGCTTGCGCCCATTGTGCAATATTCCCCACTGCTGCCTCCCGTAGGAGTCTGGGCCGTGTCTCAGTCCCAGTGTGGCTGATCATCCTCTCAGACCAGCTAAAGATCGTCGCCTTGGTAGGCCATTACCCCACCAACTAGCTAATCTTACGCAGGCTCATCTGATAGCGATAGGTCCGAAGATCCCCATCTTTCCCCCTCAGGGCGTATGCGGTATTAGCATGCGTTTCCACATGTTGTCCCCCACTACCAGGCAGATTCCTACGCGTTACTCACCCGTCCGCCGCTCGTCAGCGAAGTGCAAGCACTTCCTGTTACCGCTCGACTTGCATGTGTTAAGCCTGCCGCCAGCGTTCAATCTGAGCCATGATCAAACTCTTCAGTTCAAAATCTAAAAAGCATCATGACTTCATAAAAATCACTGCATAAAACAAATGATATTCACGAGTCACTCAATATATGTCCTTCGACACACAGTAAGTGCCCACACGAATTATCTGAACAAATTCTTAAAGAGCTGGAGATAACTGAAGTTTTTCAACTA
>NZ_BSNM01000019.1 GCF_030159995.1 Litoribrevibacter albus
CGATCATAGAAAAGAAATTAAACCTGAGGCCCAGAAAGTGTCTTGGGTTTAAGCAGCCGCAGAAGGTCTATGACGAATTAAAAGCTGCGGCTTAGGGCGAGTGTTGCACTTGCGAGTTGAATTCGCGTATTTTGTAAGCAACACCGACAAATCATTTGGATACTCATAAAATTCATCATCTAATTTATCCAAATAATCCTGTTGAGCTTTAGTTAATGCATCTAACTGGGTTTGCCTTGTTTCTCTAATTTCCGATGGTTTTCTATTGGGAAAAACTGTAAATGATTTAGATAGTATATCGGCTGTTTCTTTTGCCCCAATTTCAATTAAGGCATTAACAGTAGCCACAGCATTGTCACCATAGGAATTAAAATAATATTGATCAAACCCACCATTGTTAATTTGCCCCTCAAAATCAACAATCATAAGTATATTTTGCTCTAACTGAGATAACTTAGAATAATTTGGCCATTCATTTGGGTCAACTTTGTCAACTATCACTTCATAAACATCATAGGCGAATATATTCTCCTGTATATCACCTCGCTCTAATCTTTGAACAAGTTGTTTAATATTTTCAGATTTCACGGCAAATGAACTCAAAATTAGTAATAAAAATAGTAGCTTATTCATAGTTTTTCTTGCTGCCTAACGCCTCACATCAGCGGATGCCGAACCCAGAGCGACGAGGAACGAGGAGCGGCGGGTTTGGCAATCCGCTGGATGTGATTGATACTAATGATGACCTCCCAAGGATTTTCGGGCTTGATAGTTAAACTACCATCCAAGGTATAGCGCGCTCTTGCGCACATACCTTAGGAGGCCATCACTATGAAATTCTATACTAAACAGCACC
>NZ_BSNM01000020.1 GCF_030159995.1 Litoribrevibacter albus
CGCGAATTCAACTCGCAAGTGCAACACTCGCCCTAAGCCGCAGCTTTTAATTCGTCATAGACCTTCTGCGGCTGCTTAAACCCAAGACACTTTCTGGGCCTCAGGTTTAATTTCTTTTCTATGATCGATAAATCATCATTGGTCACGAGCCTAAGATCGCTTCCTTTAGGAACATACTGCCTCAGCAAACCATTAAAATTTTCATTCAGCCCTCGCTCCCATGAAGAGTATGGATGAGCAAAATAGGTCATTGCCTGAAGAGCTTCTTCGATCTTTTTATGCTGGGCAAATTCGCCACCATTATCGAACGTTATTGTCTTTACGAACTTCTTGTGTGGCTTGAGCATGTCGATAATGGCTTCGCTTACCTCATCGGATGACTTGCTGTTTACTCTGCGGATCAAGTACAACCGACTCTTTCGTTCTGCAAGCGTAACAATGGCGCCGGTTCCATGTTTTCCTAACACCGTATCCGCTTCCCAGTCACCCAGTCTGGCACGGGCTTGAACCTCCGAAGGCCTGAGCTCAATTGATCGTGCATCAGCAATAGGTAAGCGATTATGGTGCTTACCTTTACGGTATTTTCTATTGCCTTGTCTTAGGTGTTTGAATAGCGTTCCACCGGACAATTTATCCTTGGCAATGAACCGGTAAATCCATTCATGACTCACTGGAAAACCAAGTTCGTTCAGCACAGCCGATGCTTGTTCAGGGCTCCAATCCGCCTCTATAAAACTGCGAACATAGAACTCGGTTTGAGCTGATACCCGATACTTGGAAGCCTTGATTTTTCTGGTTTGGGTATGCTTTTGCGCCAACGCGGGACAATAGACGTTTCCCACCGTATTTCGTTTCAACTCTCTACTGATGGTGCTGGGATCAACCTCCAGCAACTCAGCAATCTTTCTCTGACTCAAACTCTGGGATAAATAGGCTTGAATCTGGTA
>NZ_BSNM01000021.1 GCF_030159995.1 Litoribrevibacter albus
ACATGAAGTGCATTCACGGCGGTAAAACCAAGAACGATAAGATTGATTCCGAGAAGATTGCTCGTATCATGTTAGGCAAGAACTTCCCGCTCGCCTATGTCTATCCGCCCGAGGCTCGGCCTGTTCGGGATCTCATGCGACGTCGTTCTTACTTCGTTCATCTCAAAGCCGAGATTCAAGCGCATATCTCCATCACCAACTATCAGTACAACTTACCGGCCTTTGAAAAACACATTGGTAAAAAAGGCAACCGACCACACATCGTTGAACGCTTTGAAGATCCTACGGTACGCAAGAATGTGGAAACCGATATTGCTGCAATGGACGCTTTACAAGCTCAGGTTGTCTCGCTTGAGAACTACATCCTAAAGCATGCAAAACAATACGACCCTCGTTCTTATTATCGACTCACCAGTGTCCCCGGCATTGGCCAAGTCTTGGCACTCACCATCCTCTATGAGATTCAGGACATCCATCGTTTTCCGACTGTTCAGGACTTCTGCTCTTATTGTCGGCTGGTTAAGTGCGCGAAAGAGTCGGCAGGAAAACACTATGGCTATTCAGGCAAGCGCATTGGTAACGCACATCTGAAGTGGGCCTTCAGCGAAGCGGCCATTTTATTGATGCGAGAGAGCCAACGCGCTAAACAGTTTGTGGCTAAACAGGCTCAAAAACATGGCAAAGGCAAAGCCATTTCCATACTGGCCCATAAGCTGGGTCGAGCCGTCTATTTTATTATGAAAAGGAACGATGCCTTTGATGAAAAGTATTTCTTTAGTGGATGAGTTAAGGGCAACTTATTGAGCTATTGCGTATAACTGTCGGTGCTGTGCGTGAGCCATACCACATGAGGTTTCTGACCTAAGTCGTGAACTTGATGCCTCTTGATTGGACGATACGCCAACCACCTCCGCCTTGAATAGACAATAAGTTGTCCGCCTGTTTCGCTTTGGAACTGCCCCTCGTCCGAGT
>NZ_BSNM01000022.1 GCF_030159995.1 Litoribrevibacter albus
CCTTCCAATTAAAGCGTTCACTGCCACACAGGCAGCTCAGAAAAGTATGTCGGCGTCTGATTACAACCGATACAAGTTCACTGCCACACAGGCAGCTCAGAAAGTGCTGTGCGTTGCCACATTTGGTCGGGTATCGTTCACTGCCACACAGGCAGCTCAGAAACATAACGCGGGCCGGTTGCAATGTCTTGTTCTGTTCACTGCCACACAGGCAGCTCAGAAAATAGAGACTTAATAGCCGTTCAAGCTCTTGATGTTCACTGCCACACAGGCAGCTCAGAAAAGAATCTGGCCTACAGCGGTGTGAATGGTGTCGTTCACTGCCACACAGGCAGCTCAGAAAAAACAGCGCATCAATGAACCCAACCCCGCCATGTTCACTGCCACACAGGCAGCTCAGAAAGTAATAGTACGAACGTTCGCCAGGGTGATTCGGTTCACTGCCACACAGGCAGCTCAGAAAGCCTGAATCGTCAGCAATACCATCACCGACACGTTCACTGCCACACAGGCAGCTCAGAAAGGTCACACGAACAATCTCTTCACCATTGAGCAGTTCACTGCCACACAGGCAGCTCAGAAAAGGTGTCGGTATTACGGCGGCATTCGCTCATGGTTCACTGCCACACAGGCAGCTCAGAAAGCCTTTTGGTACTCGTGAGGAGTCGCCCCATCGTTCACTGCCACACAGGCAGCTCAGAAAAACTCTTCAGCGCAACGAAGGCTTGAGGGATTGTTCACTGCCACACAGGCAGCTCAGAAAAGTTGTGTACGCATGTCGACAGTGTTTGAAATGTTCACTGCCACACAGGCAGCTCAGAAATGATGGCGAGGCGGACAAGATCACTGCGCCCTGTTCACTGCCACACAGGCAGCTCAGAAATCACGAGTACCAAAAGGCGGTGTTGGCGTGGCGTTCACTGCCACACAGGCAGCTCAGAAAGGCTGAAGTAGTTGGAAACCGCACAGATCAGCGTTCACTGCCACACAGGCAGCTCAGAAACTGTAAATATAAGCAGGTAAGCGAAAAAACGAGTTCACTGCCACACAGGCAGCTCAGAAATGCTATGATGGGCGACAGCAAATACCAAAAGCGTTCACTGCCACACAGGCAGCTCAGAAATGCTGCTAGATTTGGTTCACCTGGTTAATTTGGTTCACTGCCACACAGGCAGCTCAGAAAAATGGCGACGAGCATCTTCCAATCAAGACCGTGTTCACTGCCACACA
>NZ_BSNM01000023.1 GCF_030159995.1 Litoribrevibacter albus
AGTAATGAAAGAATCGGCAGTGGTGCCAATAAGAGGAAACAGAACAGATTATTAAGAATCGAGCTCTGACCTTGGAGGGGCCTTCAGGTTTTTGCGCCTTGACAACCCCCGGTCATATAGATGTTAAAGGGCATTGCCACAAGGTTATGAGTCTTTCTTAAGCTCTAATACACCTGCTGTATTTTTTCCATTTTGCCAACATCTATTGGTCCAGAATACCCCTTTCATTTCCATCGTCGATATATCAAGAACTCTAAGCCTAGCTGCACCCTCATAGAAGCTAGTATCAGTTTCGGACGGCGTGTCATTTATCCCTTTAAACATATATTCAAGTTCAAAACAGTCATCATCAGTTCTGATTACCTTACAGTAATTTGCGTAAGTCCTACCTACTGTAGTGTTACCTTTCATTCTAATTGAAAAGAAATCAGCTTCAATTGTAATTGGGAACTGGACGGTAGTGCCACCATTAAAATTTGACTCAATAGTACCTATCCACTTGCCATTAAAATCAGGACAAAACTTGTTTTTGAAAAAGTCTATGTATACAAACTTCCAAAGATATTTACCAAAAAGCCACGCTAAAATTGTTATAGCTGTAATCGTATAAGAAATAGATCTAATTAATGGTTGATCGAGGAATTGATTACAAAATAAATAAATTAGAATTGCAATTACAGCTGGGAGACCATACTTAACCTTTGATGGAAAAAGATCCCACATAATTAGCGCCTCCAACCTTTAAATATTTTTTTTCGCCTTAAGGTACTAGCTGGCTTCACTTGGACATGAATAGCCTGAAAACCTTTTACCACTCCGTTATGAGTAATCATACATTCCATAGTGTGTGAGCCTGTATATGATGTATCCCTTTTATGGCTTTCATTTAGCCTCCCAACAACCTTATGCCCAATATCATTAGCATCTGTTGCTTGACCGCCTACATTCCTAACAGTCCATTGTGCATCTGAATAAGTATTAAATGCATCTTGATTACATATAGTGAAGGTAAGAGAATCACCTTTTTTAACTGTTAAATTATCAGTGGTAGTTGTTTCAACATGATTTCCATCTTTGTCATATCTGCAAATGGATATTTCAGGTACAGTAACTACGGCAGGTAAGCCTGTTGTTCCATCAGAAGAACTTATACTTACTTGCGGGAAGTAATGTTGAAAAAGATTTGAAAAATTAATTCCTTTATCAAATTCACTTGAATCAATACAGTTAAGGCATACAGCTTTTAATTCATCAAGTTTTTGATGAGCAAAAATTTCTGAGTCTTCAGGCATTGTCAGGAGGTTACTTCCGCCCAATGGGTTATTTAGTATAAATGTGGACTCTAGTTCTTCACATATACTTAAAGCTGTATGAAGAAAAGAGTCATCTTCTCTATCATGCTTTTTCATGTGCTGTGCAACCAAAACATTCACAGCTAGCGAGGGTATTTTTTTAAACCCTGTACCTTGCCATTTAACATTAATCCAAGCTTTGAAGTAGCGAACCAGTCGCTTCATCAATGCTCGATCCGCTTTGTCGCTATAGTAATTCGTAAGCCAATCCTGAATAGCCTTTGGATCACTTTCAACCCACCCGTCATTCGTCGCTAATTTAATATTAGAGCCATCAATAAAATAAACAGGCGTATCAATAGTAAGGAATGTCGAATATTTTATCCCTTCGCAAGCGTTTTTTGATTTTTGAAGCTCTGCTTCATCGTTTATTTGACAATATGAAGACAAGGCATCTTTTAGTGTTGATTTCACGTCCTTAGAATCAATTCCTTCAGATTCTGCGTCAAAAAACAAATAAACACCGATATCGATATCATAGGAAGAAAATTTATCTACTGGTTTAATTAATGTACGGCTTTTATAAGAACCTTGTAACCAAAACCCAACTTTACACTCAAAGGCTTCACTTAATTCAGGTCGAAGAAATTCAATTAATTCATCTTTTTTAGTAATGCCTTTTGACAAAACAACATCTGATAATTGTGTTCTTTGGTGAAGAGTTTCATCTTTATCATTACTAGAAAAAAATAGTAAATTACAACTCATATTAACTTTCCTTGTGAGCTCACTGTCGAATACAGAAGCCTGATTTGCCCTTTAACGCATGGCTCTGCGGCCCAAAGCAGTTGGCGCCTTTTTGCGCCGCGAAGCGGAAATGCGCAAATAGTGCCAACTGTTTTGGGTCCGTAGCAGCCACTTGATACTAATGATGACCTCCCAAGGATTTTCGGGCTTGATAGTTAAACTACCATCCAAGGTATAGCGCGCTCTTGCGCACATACCTTAGGAGGCC
>NZ_BSNM01000024.1 GCF_030159995.1 Litoribrevibacter albus
TCACATTGAATACGGTGTCTGAATCAGGATGTTTACATCTGATGTTTTAATCAATCGGGCTGAACAATAGTGTTCTAAACCACTTTGGTGTTATATAGCCAAGCCTCACGAGCAATTAGTACTGGTTAGCTCAACGCCTCACAACGCTTACACACCCAGCCTATCAACGTCCTGGTCTTGAACGGCTCTTTAGAGGTCTTAAAGACCTAGGGAAAACTCATCTTAAAGGGGGCTTCCCGCTTAGATGCTTTCAGCGGTTATCCTGTCCGAACGTAGCTACCGGGCAATGCCATTGGCATGACAACCCGAACACCAGAGGTTCGTCCACTCCGGTCCTCTCGTACTAGGAGCAGCTCTCTTCAATTTTCCAACGTCCACGGCAGATAGGGACCGAACTGTCTCACGACGTTCTAAACCCAGCTCGCGTACCACTTTAAATGGCGAACAGCCATACCCTTGGGACCGGCTTCAGCCCCAGGATGTGATGAGCCGACATCGAGGTGCCAAACTCCGCCGTCGATGTGAACTCTTGGGCGGAATCAGCCTGTTATCCCCGGAGTACCTTTTATCCGTTGAGCGATGGCCCTTCCATACAGAACCACCGGATCACTATGACCTACTTTCGTACCTGCTCGACGTGTCTGTCTCGCAGTTAAGCTGGCTTATGCCATTGCACTAACCGTATGATGTCCGACCATACTTAGCCAACCTTCGTGCTCCTCCGTTACTCTTTGGGAGGAGACCGCCCCAGTCAAACTACCCACCACACAGTGTCCTCGATCCCGATAAGGGACCTGAGTTAGAACCCCAAACATACCAGGGTGGTATTTCAAGGTTGGCTCCACCAGAACTGGCGTCCTGGTTTCAAAGCCTCCCACCTATCCTACACAAGTATGTTCAAAGTTCACTGTGAAGCTATAGTAAAGGTTCACGGGGTCTTTCCGTCTAGCCGCGGATACACAGCATCTTCACTGCGATTTCAATTTCACTGAGTCTCGGGTGGAGACAGCGTGGCCATCGTTACGCCATTCGTGCAGGTCGGAACTTACCCGACAAGGAATTTCGCTACCTTAGGACCGTTATAGTTACGGCCGCCGTTTACCGGGGCTTCGATCAAGAGCTTCGCTAATGCTAACCCCATCAATTAACCTTCCGGCACCGGGCAGGCGTCACACCCTATACGTCCACTTTCGTGTTTGCAGAGTGCTGTGTTTTTAATAAACAGTCGCAGCCACCTGGTCACTTCGACCGACCTCAGCTTACGGAGCAAGTCCGATCACCAAAGTCGGCGTACCTTCTCCCGAAGTTACGGTACCATTTTGCCTAGTTCCTTCACCCGAGTTCTCTCAAGCGCCTTGGTATTCTCTACCTGACCACCTGTGTCGGTTTGGGGTACGGTCTCTTCATAGCTGAAGCTTAGAGGCTTTTCTTGGAAGCATGGCATCAATCACTTCGTTACCGTAGTAACTCGTCATCAACTCTCAGCATTAAGAGCCCGGATTTGCCTAAGCTCTCTGCCTACAATCTTAAACCTGGATAACCATCACCAGGCTGACCTAGCCTACTCCGTCCCCCCATCGCACTATAAAGAGGTACAGGAATATTAACCTGTTTCCCATCGACTACGCATTTCTGCCTCGCCTTAGGGGCCGACTCACCCTGCGCCGATTAGCGTTGCGCAGGAACCCTTGGTCTTCCGGCGGGGAAGTTTTTCACTCCCCTTATCGTTACTCATGTCAGCATTCGCACTTCTGATACCTCCAGCATGCTTCTCAACACACCTTCAACGGCTTACAGAACGCTCCTCTACCATGCCCCGAAGGGCATCCGCAGCTTCGGTACTATGTTTGAGCCCCGTTATATCTTCCGCGCAGGCCGACTCGACTAGTGAGCTATTACGCTTTCTTTAAAGGGTGGCTGCTTCTAAGCCAACCTCCTAGCTGTCTGAGCCTTCCCACATCGTTTCCCACTTAACATAGATTTTGGGACCTTAGCTGGCGGTCTGGGTTGTTTCCCTCTCCACGACGGACGTTAGCACCCGCCGTGTGTCTCCCATGATTGCACTCATCGGTATTCGGAGTTTGCAAAGGGTTGGTAAGCCGGGATGGCCCCCTAGCCTTAACAGTGCTCTACCCCCGATGGTGAGACATGAGGCGCTACCTAAATAGCTTTCGAGGAGAACCAGCTATCTCCAGGCTTGATTAGCCTTTCACTCCTATCCACAAGTCATCCCCTGGCTTTTCAACGACAGTGGGTTCGGTCCTCCAGTGCGTGTTACCGCACCTTCAACCTGCTCATGGATAGATCGCCTGGTTTCGGGTCTAATCCCAGCAACTATACGCCCTATTAAGACTCGGTTTCCCTACGCCTCCCCTAAACGGTTAAGCTTGCTACTGAAATTAAGTCGCTGACCCATTATACAAAAGGTACGCAGTCACAGAACAAGTCTGCTCCCACTGCTTGTACGCATACGGTTTCAGGTTCTATTTCACTCCCCTCACAGGGGTTCTTTTCGCCTTTCCCTCACGGTACTGGTTCACTATCGGTCAGTCAGGAGTATTTAGCCTTGGAGGATGGTCCCCCCATGTTCAGACAGGATACCACGTGTCCCGTCCTACTCGATTTCACTTAGGTTAGTTTTCGTGTACGGGGCTATCACCCTGTATCGCGGCACTTTCCAGAGCCTTCCACTAACGTCCCCTAAGCTTAAGGGCTGGTCCCCGTTCGCTCGCCGCTACTAAGGGAATCTCGGTTGATTTCTTTTCCTCGGGGTACTTAGATGTTTCAGTTCTCCCGGTTCGCCTCTTACACCTATGTATTCAGTGTAAGATACCCAACTTACATTGGGTGGGTTTCCCCATTCAGAGATCTCCGGATCAAAGTCTGTTTGCCGACTCCCCGAAGCTTATCGCAGGCTACAACGTCTTTCATCGCCTCTGACTGCCAAGGCATCCACCGTATGCGCTTAGTCACTTGACTATATAACCCAAAATAGTTTGGATTATTGTTCATTTGACTGATTAACGATCACCGGATGTAAATACGCTTGATTCAGTTTAACTCGTATTACAACTCGAAGAATTACTATTACTATTAGCAATTCATCATTTCTCTGTCCTAATTTTTAAAGAGCGGTTAACAAGTTGCGAACAACTTATTAACAATAGTGTTCTTACGAACGACTAAAGGTGAAATATTCTTCTTTAAAAACATTTCCCTTTAGTTTGGGTTCCACGGGTTCTTCTTGGAAAGAAGTGGTGGAGCTATGCGGGATCGAACCGCAGACCTCCTGCGTGCAAGGCAGGCGCTCTCCCAGCTGAGCTATAGCCCCAAATAATCTCGAGAGTACTACTCGTTGAGATTTGGTAGGCTTGGGCAGATTTGAACTGCCGACCTCACCCTTATCAGGGGTGCGCTCTAACCAACTGAGCTACAAGCCTATGGAATAGTCTTGACTCAAGCTGGCCTAGAAGACTCTCTTAAGTCTAAAACCGCTCTCTCTAATTCTTTGTTCAGATAATTCGTTGTGGACACTTGACTGAGCGCAAAAGGCTCTTTTCGTTTAAGGAGGTGATCCAGCCCCAGGTTCCCCTAGGGCTACCTTGTTACGACTTCACCCCAGTCATGAATCACTCCGTGGTGATCGCCCTCCCGAAGGTTAGGCTAACCACTTCTGGAGCAACCCACTCCCATGGTGTGACGGGCGGTGTGTACAAGGCCCGGGAACGTATTCACCGTGACATTCTGATTCACGATTACTAGCGATTCCGACTTCATGGAGTCGAGTTGCAGACTCCAATCCGGACTACGACCGGCTTTCTCAGATTAGCTCCCCCTCGCGGGTTGGCAACCGTCTGTACCGGCCATTGTAGCACGTGTGTAGCCCTACTCGTAAGGGCCATGATGACTTGACGTCGTCCCCACCTTCCTCCGGTTTATCACCGGCAGTCTCCTTATAGTTCCCGACCGAATC
>NZ_BSNM01000025.1 GCF_030159995.1 Litoribrevibacter albus
ACGGTGAGTTGGCCGCCTAAAAGGGTGAATATCGTCACTATGGTTAATAAATGACCTTATTAATCGCATAATAGGAAGTTATGTTAAACCTCGGGCGAATAAAAAATGTTCAATAAAAACAATGTGTTGGGTAGGATAGGGATCAACAAAAACAAGGATTGTAGAAGGGTTTTTCTACAGGTTCGTTAGCCACACTAAAAGTACCAGCATGAATCCACTAAGAGAAAAATTAATAGCCGCGTTACATTCAGACAAAGAAGCTGAGAGTTTCTTCTCTGATCATAGAAATGATCCCAAGTTGCTTTTAGAGCTTTGTAATATTTGTGCGCCTCATGACGAGTACTCTAATGATCCACGAATGGCCGCTGCGTATTACATATCTCAATACTCAGCGGAATTACTCGTTGCGATAATTCCGCTATTGTTGGTTCTAGTTACTATACCTTCTTGTGGCGGGGAAGACATGAATCGCAATATTGCTAGTCATCTATTGGCAGCAATAAACAAGAGCAAGCATCTGTATACTGCAAAAATCTACCAAAATCTCGATGAGGTCGCCCAAGAATACGGAATTGAGATCAATGGCTAACAAGGCCAGCCATGCTGGCGGCGTTAACTACCCGTCTTCCCCACGAATTGTAGACACCTCCTATAGTTATATTTGACCACTATGGAGGTGCTCTCATGGCACGTAAAAAGACCCAGGCGTATACCGAGGAATTCAGAAGAGAAGCAGTAAATTCATCATTCGCTTTAAACCTTAAAGCGCTGTGATTAAGATAACGTGAAATAAGTTTAATTATTGGTAGATCAAGGGAACCATCTCCAACGACAGGTCTCAAAGTCCACTTTCAACACAACCTACACTTTCAACATACTCAAGGATTGATCAGTAAATGCGTTCAGCATTTCCATACAGGATTTTAGTCACACACAACCTGTTACTCAGGACAAGTGTTGGAAAGCTATTGTTTTCATCATTGCTAGCACTCTTTAGTCTTCCCGTATTTTCTGATCAAGTGATAACGGGCAGCGGTGATCAACTGACCGGGTTTATAAGCTATATGGATGGCAGCAAATTACGGTTATCCACCTCCCACTCAGGCACCATCAATTTAAACAGAAGTCATATCCAAAGCTTAATACTTGAGCGCAACGTTAGTATTCGGCTTAAAAACGGCAAGCGGTATGAAGGTCGTTTGCAAAGCATTACTGGCGGGGTAACCCTTATTGAAACCATTGATGGTGAGACGGTCGAGCTGTCGACAATGGATGACGTAAAGTACTTTTACTACCTCTCACCGATCAACAGGGAGTTCCACTACTCTGGTTCCATCCTTGCGGAGATCGATATTGAACACAGTGAGAGTGGTAAGAATTCCAGAGAGTTAGAACTCACGCTGGAAAACTCGATCACTTATGAAAACCTTCGAAACCGATCAAAGTTTGAATACGAGCGAGACTCATCCAACAACGTCACCACCGATCGTGAAATTCTGTTTGATACCTCCATCGACTATTTTGTCAGTCCGAAGATATTCCTGACATCCCGTTTTCGATACGAAGAGGATTTATTCGAGAACCTGGATCGTCGTCGTATCTTCGGCCTGGGTATCGGTCATCAACCCTGGTTAGCGCCTTTCAGAAACATGCTCTATAGCATGGACTTGGTATTTCTGGATGAGCACTACCAGGACGAAGGCCAGGTACAGGAGTTTGGTCTTGAACTTCGTTTCTACTATAAAGAAGAAACCATCATCGATGGCCTGTATTTCTTCCACGAAAACAACCTGCTCTACTTCGGGAAAGACGACAAGCGCATCGAAACCATTTCTACCCTGGAATACGGCTTGCCATACAACATTGGCATCAATTTGAATTACGAATGGGATTACAACGACGCCCCGGAGTCGGGTGACAGTAAGACCTACAGCAACCTAACATTTGGAGTATCCTACCGATGGTAAACAAATCATTAAGTGTTCTTTTACTTGTTGGCGTACTTGCAGGCTGCGATGCCTTGCCGACGCAACCATCAGAAGGTAATCCACAGGCTCAGAACTGCCCTCCGCCAAAGGAAGTTCAACAAGCCTGCCCTGACGTTAAGCCGACGGTGATCACCAAAGAAGTCGAAAAGCGCGTAGAAGTCCTGCCTGCTCGTTTTCAAAGCATCGAGAAAAAGACCGTCATAGGGCAAGTAGAAAACACAAAGATCACTCCATCCGAATGGTCGTTTGAGTCCCGAATCGATTCCGGTGCCACCACCACTTCGATTGATGCCCGAGACATCACACCGTTTGAACGCGATGGTAAGGATTGGGTGCGTTTCAATCTCTACGATCGAAAAACCAAGCAAACATTCGAAATTGAAAAGCCGGTGGAACGCGTGGTGAAAATCAAGCGTCATGGTACAGAGCTGCAAGAGCGCTACGTTGTGTTGCTGGATCTGAGCATTGGCAACCTAACCGAACGCGTTGAAGTTTCTCTGACTGATCGTAGTGAATTTACATACCCTGTTCTTATTGGTAGAAACTTCCTGATGGATCGAGCCGTTATCGACGTGAGTCAAAAGTTCATTGCTAACGAAACGAAATAGCCTGGTATAAAACAAGCCTAGCATCAGGCGATCACCCGTTTTAACGCAACCGCAAAAATAATGGAACATCAATAAAGGAACCAACCCTATGTCCAGCAGAGCCCAAGTCTATTTTATTGCCTTTGCCCTTATTCTCTTAGGGATTGGCATGACGCTTCACAAGTCCTATGAAAAAGGCTTCCCGCTCGCCAAAGGCGAAACTCAGGAAGTCTGGACCATTGAGGCTCTGGTGACCTTTAAAGCTGATGCCTCCCAACCCGAAGCACAAGCCAAACTGACGCTGCCAAGTCAGCAAAGTGGTATCGTGATTCTGGATGAACAATACACAACGGGTGGCTATGGGCTAACCACCACGGAAGAAAACAATGTTCGCCAAGCTATCTGGAGTAAACGCAACGCCACAGGGCCTCAGCGTCTTTACTATAAGATGCAGCTGTCGTACGACGGCCAACAGCAATCGGCACTGATGCCGGAGCCGAATCCAGAACCGCTTGCCAGTTTCGACAAAGACCAACAGGTTGCCGCACAAGCCATTGTTGACATGGCCTTTGATCAATCCGCAGATACCGAAAGTTTGGTAAATCGCCTTATTCAAATCATTCGTACCAAGGATTTGCCTGAAGTGGGTTATCTACTGAATGACGAATTAAATACCGGCAGCCAACCTAAATTAATCAAAGACCTGCTGGCCTTAAAAGGCATAGATTCAACCATTGTTCGCGGCTTATATCTCGAAGACGGCCACAGACGTTTACTGCCTTCTGAAATATTGTCTGTGTATATCAATGGTGAATGGCGCCTGTTCAATTTTGATTCGGATCGAGACACGCGTTTGGATAACTTCCTGATCTGGCAGATCGGAGGCAAATCGTTACTTGATGTGGTTGGCGGCACCAATTCAGAAGTTCGTTTTTCTATCATCAGTAACATTATGTCCAGTCAAAAAGTTGCTGTCTGGAATGAGCTACACGCCGATGGAAGCGATTCAGAATTCACCATTCTTGGGTTACCAACGGAACAGCAAAGTATTTTCAAGCTGATTCTGCTGATCCCGCTTGGCGCTTTGGTTGTGGTGTTCTTACGGGTTCTGATCGGTATTAAAACCTCTGGTACTTTTATGCCGGTATTGATCGCTCTGGCATTCATTGAAACAACACTGACCACCGGGCTGCCAGTATTTTTAACCATTGTTTTCGTTGGTCTGCTGATTCGATCGTATCTAAGTAACATTAACCTGCTGCTGGTTGCCCGTGTTGCCGCCATCGTTGTGATTGTGGTCGGTCTGATGGGCGTGATTAGCATTACCAGCCACAAGTTAGGTATTGAGCAAGGTCTTACCGTAACCTTCTTCCCTATGATTATTCTTGCCTGGACCATTGAGCGCATGTCGATTATCTGGGAAGAAGAAGGCCCTAAAGATGTATTGGTTCAAGGTACCGGCAGTTTGGTGGTAGCGATCATGTGTTACTTTGTGATGACCTCAAGTACCTTGAAATATCTGGTCTTCAACTTCCCTGAGCTGCATTTGGCAACACTGGGCTTCATCCTTATTTTGGGTCAATACAACGGCTATCGTTTGTCTGAGCTGCTCCGTTTTGCACAAGTCAGTAAGTCTGAACACGATTGGCACATCCCAGCGCCTAAAGCGTCGACCAAACAGGGAGAAAACTAATGTTAGCTAACCCTTTTGCGCTCAGACGCATGGGCATACTGGGGATGAATCAGCGTAACGTTGATTACATTGCTCGCTATAACGACCGCCGTTTTTATCCCTTGGTAGATGACAAACTGAAAACAAAAACCGCTGCGTTGAAAGCAGGGATTTCGGTCCCTCATCTGATCGGTGTGATTTCTCATCAGTTTGAGATCAAGTCAGCCTTGGGGAAATTCCTAAAACTTGAGAAGTTCGTAATCAAACCGGCTCAAGGCAGTGGCGGCAAAGGCATTCTGGTGATTGTTGGTCGTGAAGGTGATCACTTCCTGAAGCCCAGTGGTGACTCAATCAGCTTAATGGATATCCAACGTCATATCTCCAACACACTCAGTGGCTTGTACAGTCTGGGTGGCCGTAATGATGTCGCCATGGTAGAAGATCTGGTGAACTTTGATCCGCGCTTCAACGATTACAGTTATCAAGGGGTACCGGATATTCGGGTCATCATCTTTAAAGGTTTTCCGATTATGGCCATGATGCGGTGCTCCACAAAAGACTCGGACGGCAAAGCGAACCTTCACCAAGGGGCCGTGGGTGTAGGGCTGAATATCAGTACCGGAAAAAGCTTGTTTGCCGTTCAAAACGGTTATTTGGTAGATGTTCATCCCGATACAGAAAAGCCTTTTGATGAATTAGATATTCCTCAATGGGACGTTATTTTGAAGCTCTCTGCCGCTTGCTATGAAATGACCCATCTGGGCTATCTCGGAGCGGATATTGTTCTGGACAAAGACCTTGGACCATTGATTCTTGAGGTAAATGCCCGTCCGGGATTAGCCATTCAGATCGCCAATCAAATTGGGTTAGCCCATCGATTACAAACCGTCGAACGCTTAGAACACACTGAACTGAGTGTCGACGAGCGAGTGCAATGGTCTATCAATCAATGGAAGGACTGAACTGGATAACTGAACGGAATACTTCAGAATCATAATGCAGTAATCACAAATCCAAGGTTCTCCTCTCTTATCGATCACTTAACGGGTTGTTAGGCATCTGCTAATAACCCGTTAAGTGAAATCCAATTACTCTCTATTTGAAATCCGGCTAGTAGTTATTTGAGATCCGGTTAGTAGTTGTTTGAAATCCAATTAGTAGTTGTTTGAATCCCGACTAAACTGAATTGAGTAAGGTTCACATAGGTGCTTTCTCAGTCATGGGCGATACATTACTGTTCGGAGATCAGAGTTCCACTCTCAAAAAAGATCAGCCAAAACCCTCTCAGAAACGAGGTCAATGGCACATTCTGATCGTGGATGACGAACCCCAAGTCCATACAGTCACTCAGATGGTATTGAAAGGGTTCGAGTTCGACCATAAAACCCTGCACTTTGATAACGCCTATTCTGCCGCCGAAGCCAAGCAGTTTCTTGCTGAGAAAGAATATGCACTGGCCTTAGTCGATGTGGTCATGGAAACCGAACACGCTGGCTTGGAATTAGCGGAATACATTCGTACTGACCTCAATATTACAACCACGCGTGTTGTACTTCGCACAGGGCAACCCGGACAAGCACCTGAAGAACAAGTGATCCGGGACTTAGACATTCATGACTATAAAGACAAAACAGAACTAACCGTCACCAAGCTTAAAACCCTGTTCTTTTCCAGCCTGCGCTCCTATCGTGATATCAAGATGATTGATAATCATCGCCTGGGCCTGGAAAAAGTCATCCATGCCAGCAATGAGATCATGGAGTTCAGCCGTCTGGAAGAATTTGCTTCGGCGATGCTTATGCAAGTGACCAATATCCTGGGCTTGGATGAAAACGCCATGTATCTGAATACCGTTTCAGCCTTTGCAGCGTCTCACCGACAGAATGAATACCAGATTCTTGCAGCGACAGGCGAACAGCTTGGCCCCCTGCTTGACACACAAGATCAGGAAATTCCCGACGACATTATGGAGCTCTTCGAAGAAGCCATGAGCAAACGATGCTCACTCCATAAAGACAATCATTTTGTAGGCTTCTTTGCGACTCGTTCAGGCAGCGAAAACCTGCTTTATGTATCAAACGTCTACACACTCACTGAACTTGATCATAGGTTACTGGAGATCTTTTCCACCAGCGTGGCCATTGCCTATGAAAATCTACTGCTCAGAGAAGAAATTGAAGATACCCAGCGTGAGCTAGTGTACCTATTGGGTGAGGCCGTTGAAAAACGAAGCAAAGAAACCGGTGCCCATGTAAAACGGGTGGCTAAAATCAGTGAGCTACTTGCCCAAAAAGTAGGACTCTCCGAAGCCGAGGTAGAGTTGATCAAACATGCGTCACCGCTCCATGATATTGGGAAAATAGCGGTACCGGATTCCATTCTCAACAAACCCGGCAAACATACGGATGATGAATGGATCATCATGAAGACTCATGCTGAGGTCGGATATGAAATTCTGGCAAAGTCTGAAAAACGTATTCTCAAAATGGGCGCTATTATTGCGTTGCAACATCATGAAAAATGGGACGGAACCGGCTACCCCAATGGCATCAAAGGGGAAGACATCGATATATGCGGCCGAATCGTGGCGTTGGCTGATGTCTATGATGCACTTGGCAGTGCTCGTTGCTATAAAACCGCTTGGCCCCATGAAAAGATCATCGAGTTTATTCAGCAGGAATCTGGCAAACATTTTGATCCGGCACTGGTGAAGATCATTCTGGACAATCAAAAAGATTTTGAAGCCATTCGACGCAGATACCCAGATGAATAAGTCAAACCAGCTCAACAAACTTTTGCTGGAGGTTTCCCAATCCCCGATCATCGATAGTGGTGATTACAAGGCCGCTGCTGAGTTTGTCACCGGCATAGGTCGAAAGGGCCTTAACGTAGCCCGATGCAGCATCTGGACACTCGATAAAAACATTACAGAAATTGATTGCCTGATGCTTAATCACGGAGATCACATCGACTATCCAGACAGTGCCTTTTCCGACAAAGAGTATCCGGCTTATTTCGATGCCTTGAGAGAAAAGCGCTTTATCGTAGCGAATGATGCCATATCAGACCCGGATACCATCGAGTTTAAAAGTTACCTGATGGAGGAAGGCATTCACTCCATTCTGGACGCGCCGATTCGAAAAGGAGGGGTTATTGTCGGCACCTTGTGCTGCGAACACGTTGGGCCCGCCAGAACCTGGACACCGGAAGAACAGAGTTTTGCCGGCACCTTAGCAGACATTCTCGGGCGCGCATTAACCGCTCAAGATCGACTTACTGCACAAACTCATTTGGAAGACACCAATCGCCGACTGTCTCAACTCATTGAAGAACGAAATCATCACCTTAATCTCGCGTTCCAACAAATATCAGAACAAGAAAAGATGGTTGCGCTGGGCCAACTGGTGGCTGGTATCGCGCACGAAATTAATAACCCCATTGGCTTAGGTGTGACGACAGTAACGCACATCCAGCAAATGACACACGACATTTCTAACGCCTTTAAAGCAGGCACCATTACCCAAACACAATTTAAAGACTTTCTTGAAAGTATCGAGGAAGGAAGTCATCTACTCTTGGAAAATCTGAATCGAGCCGCAGAGCTTGTCAGAAGTTTCAAACAAATAGCGGTTGATCAAAGTAATGACAGTGTCATGGAGATTAATCTCGGGGACACCTTAACCAATATCGTCAAAAGCCTGAAACCCGAACTTAAAAAGAAACATCAAACAGAGATCAACCTCATCTGTCCGGCCAATATCCGGTTGAACTCCTGCCCAGGCAGCATTGCTCAGATAATGACAAACTTACTGATGAATGCAGGAATACATGCGTTCTCGGAAGATCAAAAAGATCGCAGTATCTTCATCGAAGTAGAGCCATTGGAAGATCACATTCAAATCACCGTAGAAGATAACGGACAAGGGATCTCAGAGGAAGTCAAAGACTCGCTCTTTGAGCCTTTCGTTACCACTCGGCGTTCAAAAGGTGGCAGCGGCTTAGGGTTAAACATCGTCCAAAACCTGGTCACCCAAACACTGCACGGAACCATTAAACTGGAAACTGAAGCCGGGAAATTCACTCGATTTACCCTAACGCTTCCTAACAGTTAATTTGCCGCTGTCATCAACCCTGAGCTTTTCGGCTTTGAGAAATACACCCCTAACGAAATAAGCGCTAAGACGCCCAGGCTTGCCGCAAAAAGAAACGACCAAACGTAGTTATTCAAAACATCAGCAATCATACCGCCCAAGGCACCGGCAATACCGGCTGACAGAACCTGAACACACGCTTGTAAGGTGTAGTCTCCACCTTCATGGGTTTTCCGGCAGTGCCCCATCATGATCGCGAACAGAACCACCGTCGACATGGTATCCACCAACTGATCCTGAGTAACAATCCAATACATCCAAAAAACATCCGAATGATTGGTGACTTGTAATCCAGGAATCAGAGCATACGCACTGATCGACCCGATTTGCAGAACAGCAAAGCCAAACAATAACTGAAGCGGTTTGAAGTAGCGGTAGATAACTCCGACCAGTACAGCCCCGAGCAAACCGGCAATGGAAGAAAATAAGGTGATCTCTCCTACCCTCGCCAAATCCATACCCTGATCAATCAACATCGATTTCACTAAAGTGGACGACATGCCATCCGCCAACTTGTAGGTAAACAAAACCAACAGCCAGTAGGCGATGTGCTTAATTTTGAAGTAATCCCAAAAGAAATAACTGTCGGTTTCACCGGATGACCGCCCGGAAATTCTCTCCTCTCGATTTAACACCGAGTTTTCCTTAAAAAATAAGGTTGGAATCAACATCAGAATCAAAGTCACAGCCACCAGCTGAATCGTTAAACTCCACCCAATGGAATTCATCATGATCAACAGGCCGGAACCACCTAACATTAAGCCAATTTTGTAACCGGCAACCTGAACCGTATTCCCGAGACCTCGCAATTTTTCGCTTAACAATGAAACGGCTAAACCATCCGTCGCGACATCCTGAGTTGATGAAAACACATTGAGCAGACACAGCAGAACAAACAATACCGCCAAACCCTGGCCAAAAATCCAATCGGCAGGCATCAAAGACAAGCCAAGTAAGGTAGCCACAGCACCACACTGCATCATCAAAATCCAGCTACGATGCGGGCTTAAAGAAGCATAATAAAAACGGTCAATGAAGGGTGCCCAGAGAAATTTAAACAACCAAGGCAGCGCCAATAACTTCAGCGCGCCAATAGCCGAATGGGAAGCTCCGTATTCTCGCATAATGGCAGGCATGGCATGAGCCAATAATCCGGAGGGAAAGCCTTGCGAGAAATATAGCGACGTTAGAAGAACAAATAGAAAACGATTGTCGATAGGTTTAAGAGCGCTCGATGACATACGCCGGGATCATCCATAATGACGAAAAATTATGGACGCACCCTACCACAGAGCGATTACTTTTGTCCGCCTAAGTTAGCACGAATATATTCTGACCGTTCAAGAGTTAGACATGGGCTAAATAAGAGCTAAACACGAACTAGAAAAGCTCGATATCTTCACCCAAATATTCATCCTGACAGCTACCTTCCTCATTGGCGACCTCGTTCCCACCTTGTGCAACACTTTCAAGGGAGGCATCGGCTGTGGGTTTACCTGAATTTGTATTATCAGCCTGGTTTTTACTTGCGATGGCTTTATCTACCATTTGATTTTGCTGATCGACCAAGTGATCGAGCAATCGAATCACGTTGTTAATTGAACCTTTCAAATTCGTACCGGTATCCAACACCCCATTGGCTTCTGTCACGGCACCATCAATCCGTCGAATCAGGTAAGTTTCCTGGTCATCATCCAAGCCCATTCTTGGAATTTCTTCGTCCAGCTCCATCAGCATCTTATTCATAATGCTGGCCACGTCCTCCTGATTGACCCGAAGCGCATCGGTCAACTGCACCAGGGTTTGCTTCACAATTTCAAAAGACTTACTCAGATTGTGGGACTGCTCAATCAATTGAGACTCAATATTCAACGAACGAATGGTCGCATTAGCCACTTCAATCATGAATGGCAGCAGATCCTTGTACCGACCATAACGATCTGGCTCACTCACTGGCATGTTTTTAACCAGTAAAGAGACATAGGGGTAGTTAATCTGAGTCCGGGCGCCAAAATCATTAAATCGCTTCGCTTCCGACAGAACAGTGATCAATTCTTTTTCGAGAGGGCTGACGACAGGATTTTGGGGATTACTGGTGTAGAACTTTACTTCCAAATCCGACTTGATCATCAAACTGCAATTCAAGCCAAACTGATCAGTAGCTTTGAAGAACTGAGTAGCTAATAAATCATGACATCCAATGCTGTGGGTTTTCTCTACAAAACGAATGGCAGTTCCAAATTCACTCGTCCCGGAGAGTGCCTGAAACGCGGCCTGATTAGCCTCATGGAGCTGATTTCTTAACTGATCACGCTCATGTCGATAATCCAGCACCTTGGATAACTTGGCTCGCAAGAATTCAGGTTCAAAAGGTTTAATAAGGTAATCTTCGGCACCAAGTTCCAGCCCGCGAAGACGTTCGGCAACGGAGCTCCGAGAGGAAATGAAAACAACAGGTATATCTTCGCAGCCGGAATTTAATTTTTTGATGGCTTTACACACATCAAAACCATTCATTTCCGGCATTTCTACATCTAACAAAATCAGATCAGGTTTTTCTTGTTTAACGGCACTTATGGCAGAGGGCCCATCTTCCGCCATAGTGACTTGGAACTCTTCATTCAGCGAACGAAAAACAGCTTTGCGCGCTACTATTTCATCATCAACAACCAGTACTTTCATCAAGTAATCCCATTAAGAGCCATCCAACCAAGGCATAGACCGATTCTTTCAGCAAGCAACCTGTTTCGGTTGAGAATTAGTGTCAGGTGACACGTCATTTCAACTGACAGATCATTCCAACTAAAACCAATTCCGGTTAATAACCTGCCTAATCAGAAGCAGTTATACTTAGAGCCAGTACAGCAGCGTTCCGATGCTTTGCTGTCTGTAATAAATATTTATTGTTCTTTGATTAAAAACGATGAATAGTTAGTCCGACTAACCCATGTCTCTATCGAAGATTCAAGCCATCTGTAAATAACCATAGTTTATTTATGGAGTTTTTGCGTGTGACATATGTACCTTTTAGTGTAGGAAATTGGAGTATTAAAATGCTAAAAATAAGATTCAAAGCCCCCGAATCCTGCAATCTCCAGGCATCCATCTCTTTGGTTTTCTGTCTTCTGTTTGGTAGTAAATCTTTACACGCAGAGGCGCTCTACCTACCCCAGGAAATTCAATATGGACGCGTTGTTGCACATCACATCCATAAAATTGATCCCAGCTATGGCCGTGGCGCAATCTTGGGTGCTATCACAGGTGCAGTAGTGGCCGAAAACGCCAGAGGATGGGGAGCGCTAGGCGGAGCCATAGTTGGCGCAGGACTCGAAGGAGCGATTACCTCAGGCCAAGAAGCCCATAAAGTAGTTGTTCGTCTGGTCAACGGCCAATCCTTTTCCATCGCTACACCGCCGAATAACCTCAGGACAGGAGACTGTGTTGCCGTTGAACAAAGCGATCACGGAGCAGAACTCTTTAAAGTCAGCCATCAATTCTGTGAAGAAGCACAACCATCACACCGAAATAAGCCTAACTCGCCGCCTAACGATCATTACTCATCAACCTTCAATCAGAGCCAGCCACACTATCGAGACGGCAATAGAGAAGACAATAAAGAAGAGCAATGCGATAAAGCCAGAGCCAAACTACGTTACGCCAAAGATTCGGAGTACAATCGCGTGTTAGCAGATGTTCAACGCTATTGTCAGGACTGAACCCAACAGCCAGATAACACCTAATAACGATTCATCAATACATCAAAATGACAAAGACTTCTGATACCACATCACTTGAATTAACCGAAAGTGATTATCAAGAACAACAAAAGCAACGACTCAGCTACATGCCTTGGTTGTATCACACGCTGAAACCTCGCTTGAAAGCCTGGGCTAAACCGTGGCAAGAACATCTTCAAAATCGATTATCCAAGTTGGAAACCGTTCGTTTTGGTGATGAGTGTTTTATTGCACCGTCGGCCAAATTATTTGCTGAACCCGGTCGAACCATTGAGATCGGGGATTACACCACCATTGCCGCCGACGTATTTATCCACGGACCAGCAAACTTCGGCCATCATGTAGCGATCAACCATAACGTCAGTATGGATGGCGGATCTTCAGGTATCACCATTGGCGATCATAGCCGGGTTGCCTGCCAGTGTACGTTCTTTGCCTTTAATCACGGTATGGCACCGGATCTGCTGGTGCGGGAACAAGCTGTCAGTTCGAAAGGCATCAACATTGGCGAGGATGTTTGGATAGGCGCAAATACAAGCATTGTTGATGGAGTGCGTATCCATGATCATGCCATCATTGGCATGGGTGCCGTGGTCACACAAGATATACCTGAATACGCAGTCGCCGTGGGTAATCCTGCAAGAGTCATTGCTGATCGTCGTGACAAACCCGATGCCCAATGGGATTGGGTTACAAACAACGCCAGATAATAATCCCTAAGGTTTACTGGATCTCTCGATCTACATCGAGACTATAGAGGTCCGAATACCGTTGAAAGATGGCTTGACGTTCTTCCATTGGCACGTCGGCCAATCCATCCCAAACGCCCTGAGCGATCTCCGCATGATCAGACATGAATTGATGAGAAAACACCAGATGCCAATCCGCATTGAAAAGTGGCTCTTTGATATACGAAATTCGATTCCTTAATTCAGTCGGAATTCGATAGATGGTTTGAAGGCCAATCAGCTTTTCAACAACGTACCCTTCCAGACGATCAAGAGCCACCAGCTTAAAGCCTTCGGACGCCGTATAACTGCCTGAGGCAAGCACACCCAATTCCTCTAGTTTGATCTTTGCCACATAACCCGGAGGGGCCGAAAGACCTATTCCCCGAAAGCCTGAAAACTGATGTCCGTCCCACTTCAGAAGAGAAGCCCGATTAATGAAGATTTGATATTGAACGTGCCATAAACGATATCGCTGCTCCGCTGGCACTCCAAACTGTTTAGTTGCTGGCGGGAATTGCCCCCATTGATCACGCTCTTTGAGCCAGATGGTGGCGAACATACCATCCATCTTCCCATCCTTCAGTAATTTGATACAACGTTTCCAGGGCTTTCTCTGGAAATCGAACGGTTGGTCCGGAGCTGCCGTACGAATAAGATCGATTAAAACCCCAGGCTTATAGTCAGGCACCTCTTCTTCTCCCATCATGAAGGGTACGTAATCCAGATTCTCATAGCAGATGACAACAGGACGGGCGTCATTAGCAACAGAAGTGGCAGAGACAACAGGAGAAAAAGCAGACAGTATGAATACGCAAGCAGCTAAGCTGAGACGAGAGCAAGTAAGAGGAAAGTATGTTTTGATCGATGATTGGAACATACCCACCTCTACTTTATCAATTGATGATATTAGAAGTGTAGACGACTAGAACTCTTCCAGGTCATCCTCTTCATCAACACCATCAACCACTTCAGTGACCACCGGGTTTCCACACTTCAAACAATCACCCTCAATAAAGACGCGGCCATTTTCTTCATACTCTTTTGGGTTTTTCATCCCCAAATCCACTTCCATACATTCGTTACACCAAGTTTGTTCCAGAAAAGCTTGCTGTTCTTCTTCTGGACGCAGATAAAAATCACGCATTTCTCTAGTCATTCAAATTTCCTTAATACAAAAGCTGGAGGAACAGTTCCCTCATGGCCATAAGTGTAAATCATTAGTCGTCCATGTCACTCGAAAAATACAGAACATCAATGTGCGGTTACATTATATAGTTGACACATCAATTAATATTTGTCATCTATATGTCATTCTTCGCTGACACCAACGGGTTTTGAGATAGACAGTCTATGAGTACACCCTTACCCCCTTTGCAAAGCCTTAAAGCTTTTCTGCTGGCCGCTGAACATGAAAGTTTTAAACTTGCAGCCACTGAGCTTCACCTGACCCCCTCAGCGATTAGCCATCAAATCAAAGGGTTGGAAGACACACTTGGCCTTGAGCTTTTTCGGAGACAAAACCGCCAGATCAAGCTCACCCCTGCGGGTCAAATGTATAAGAACATTGTAGAGAAAGCGCTCAATGAGCTCAGCTCAGGTACAGATCGCTTGAAACGCCAGTTCAGCCAGAATGTACTGCGCGCGCGTATCCCACCGATGATTGCCAGCGATTTTATTATTCCGAATCTCAGCGAGTTCCAACAACACAATCCGAACATCGAGCTACGACTTGAAACCAGTCTGAAGTGGGCGAATCCCGAACGCGATGACCTGGATGTGATTCTATATTTCGGTACAGAGCCATCTCATACCGATGTTTCCTATGAAAAAGTAACGTCGCTGTCAGCCACGCCAGTCATGAGTCCGGCCTTACAGGATTCAGAGAATCTTCAGCTTCAAACGCTTACGCAGCATCGTTTGATTCATTCCAGTGTCGTAAGTGACGGGTGGAAACGGTTCTTTTCTGCGTTTGATGAAGATTATCAACCTCAAAATACCGACTTGTGGTTGGATTCCTACACCAGCATTTTGCAGAGCTGTACGGAAGGACACGGCATCACACTGGGGTTATTGCCATTATTGAAATTGCGCTTAGATCGGGGGGAACTCATCCGCCCCATTGAGGAAGTACTTGAATTACCTGAAGCACTGTATCTGGTGTATCGGAAAGATAAACGCCTTACACCGGCGATCAAAACATTCTCTACCTGGATTAAAGGAATGCTGCAGAACTTAACGCATGAAAGCGTTTAATTTGTAGGACAAGCTGAATCTGAAACTTGGATTGTTATAAAGAAGCGAATATTTCAGGTGAATTTTGCTCATGTATACAGTGAAAACTTTCGTTTGTTTTAAAAGGACAAAAACCGGACAATACCGGAACGCTATACATTAGGGCTTTTGCTCTATTTTAGACTTGATAATTATAATTAATATCAAAAGAAAAATAATTTAAAAGCAAACACTTACAGCCTTCATAGACCTATAAAGGTGTACGGCTGTAGCTCGATAAAGGAAGCACTATGTCACAGCAATCTCAGCCTGAGAAATCATCGTCGCTGTCTAGTTCTGATAATGCCTCTGAACGCCTCGCATCATTAGTGATTAAAGCCCGCTTTATCACTTTATTGGCCACGGCTGCGGTATTTTATCTGTGTTTTTTGGGGATGCAGAACATCAAGTTCTCGACGGATTACCGGATTTTCTTTAGCCATGACAATCCGCACATGCTGGCGTTTGAGAACCTACAGGACACGTATACCAAGGATGACTCATTACTGTTTGTCATCGAATCCAAGCAAGGTAATGTTTTCGAGCAAAAAACCTTGTCCATGATCGAAGAGCTGACCGAAGAAGGCTGGACGGTTCCCTTCTCTTCTCGCGTTGACTCCATAACCAACTATCAGCATACCTATGCAGAAGAAGACGATCTGATCGTAGGTAATCTGGTTGAATATGCCGATCAATTAACCGAAGACGATTTCAAAAGAGCACAAGCAATCGCTTTAGAAGAACCCATTCTGAAAGACAGACTGATCTCATCTGACAGCCGGGTTACAGCGGTAAATGTGACGGTTCGTTTGCCGGGCGTTAAGAAATCGAAAGAAGTGCCGGAAGTTGTGGCCTATGGCCGTGAAATGATCACCAAATATGAAGCGAAATACAGTGATATTGCAAACTTCTATCTGGCCGGTTCGATTATCAATAACAATGCCTTTAAAGAAGCCTCCATTAATGACTTAACCAGTCTTATCCCGATGGCGATGCTGTTGGCTATTTTAGGTATTGCTATCTACATGTACATTGCCAGCCGCAGTGTACTCACTACGCTTTCCGGTACGCTCGCAACCGTGGTTATTATCATTGCATCAATCTGGACCGCCGAAGGCGTTGCCGGTTGGTTAGGCATTAACTTATCGCCACCAGCAGCTAATGCCCCAACCATGATCTTAACCTTGGCCATCGCCGACAGTATCCACATTCTGGTGTCTTTCTTCCTTGCCAGCCAACGAGGGCTCGCAAAGGCGGATGCTGTTAAAGAGAGTTTACGCCTGAATTTTCAACCGGTTTTCCTAACCAGTTTAACCACCATGATTGGTTTCTTAACGTTGAACTTCAGCGACTCCCCACCGTTTAGAGATATGGGTAATGTGGTCGCGATGGGCGTGGTATTTGCCTGGGCATACTCCGTTGTACTACTTCCGGCATTGATCATGATTCTGCCTTTCAAAGTACGCGTGAAAGACGACAGCGGCTTACCTTTAATGCAAGGTATTGCCTCACTAACCATTAATAAACACCGTCCTATCCTGATCGGCGTTATGGCAATCATCATTGGCTTCGGGGCGTTCGTTCCAAAGAATGAACTGTACGATGTATGGGCTGAGTACTTTGACGAAAGTATGCCAGTGCGCCAAGCCATTGATTTCACCCAGTTCAACCTAACGGGTGTCGCCACCGTGGAATACTCGCTAGAAGCCAAAGAAGAAAACGGCGTCACAGACCCTGAATACCTTGCTGGCCTTGAGAAATTCACCAATTGGCTGTCCGAACAACCTGAAGTCGCGCACGTAAACAGCTTTATCCACGTCATGAAGCGTCTGAATAAAAATATGCACGCGGATAACCCTGAATGGTACAAAGTACCTAGCGATCGTGAATTAGCGGCTCAATACCTACTCTTATACGAACTATCCTTGCCATTTGGTCTGGATCTCAATAACCAAGTAAATTTGAATAAATCAGCGACTCGCGTGGTAGTCAGTATCCATCGTCTAAGCACCGTTGATCTACTGGCCTTTGCTGATCGTGCTTATGCATGGATGCAGACAAACTTGCCGGAACACATGATTGATCATGGATCTAGCCGCGATATCATGTTTGCACACATTGGTGAACGCAACATCAACAGTATGCTGCAAGGCACGATCATGGCGATCTTATTAATATCGCTGGTTCTGGCCGTTGCGCTTAAATCCTGGCAGTACGGGGTTCTGAGTTTAATTCCAAACATTGCACCAGCCGCTATTGCGTTTGGTATCTGGGGGATCTTCTCTGGCCGTGTTGGAGTATCACTTTCCATCGTTACCTGCATGACGCTTGGTATCGTTGTAGACTATACCGTTCACCTCTTGAGTAAATATCTCCGAGCGAAACGTGAACAAGGGTTATCCACAGACGAAGCAATCCACTACGCCTTTAATACCGTAGGCATTGCCTTGATCGTGACAACCGTCATTCTGTGCGTGAACTTCGGTATCCTGGCTTTCTCTGATTTCAGCATGAACTCACAAATGGGCTTGATGACCGCCATTACGATTGTAATCGCGCTAATTACCGATTTCTTATTCCTACCAGCCCTATTGAAGTACCTGTCCGAACGCCAAAAGACTCGTAAACAAGGCCCGGACAATACAGGAACGACACACGTCGAAAAAAAGCACACAACTGAACAGCAGACCCTCAACAAGGAGCCTGAGCATGAACTGGTCTAATAATCGTTTTCGTCGCGCCACTGCCATCGCTGGATTGGTACTTACCACCGCGATCACACAAATTTCTACTGCTTATGCACAAACAGCAGAAGAACAGGGATTAGCCATCGCTCAAGAAGCCGATCGTCGTAACACCGGCTGGCAAGATTCAACTGCTAACATGACCATGATCCTTAGAAACAAACGTGGTGATGAAAGCTCTCGCGATCTTTCTGTAAAAGCCCTTGAAATGCAAGATGACGGTGATAAGAGCCTAACCGTTTTCAACTCGCCTCGTGATGTGAAAGGCACTGCCCTACTATCTTTCTCTCACAAAGTTGAGTCGGACGATCAATGGCTGTATTTACCAAAACTTGGCCGAGTAAAACGCATTGCCAGCCGTAATAAGTCCGGCCCATTCATGGGCAGTGAGTTTGCCTTCGAAGATATGACGCCTCAGGAAGTGGAAAAGTACACCTACAAGTTCATCAAAGAAGAAGAACTGGATGGACAAAAGTGCTTCGTCGTTGAACGCTACCCTGTGGATAAGTATTCAGGTTACACCAAACAAGTGGCCTGGGTTGACCAGGAAGAATACAGAACGCTGAAAGTCGAGTTTTATGACCGTAAGCAGTCTTTGCTTAAAACCCTGACTGCTTCAAAGTGGAAAGAGTACCTGGAACAATACTGGCGTCCACACAACTCCACCATGGTTAATCACCAAACAGGGAAAAGTACAGACCTTGTGATGAGTGACTTTACCTTCAAAAATGGCCTGGATGACAGCGACTTCAACAAAAACAGTCTGAAGCGCGCTCGTTAAGCTGTATCACCCACTCAGCCTTCTTCATGTGGGCTGAGTGTTTACCTAAAGCCTCTTCCTCTTTTCTACCCTCACAATTAACACCCTAAGCCTTCCTAAACACTTCCTAGCGTCTTTTACGCCTCTCCACTCTCTTTATTGCAAACATCATAGAGAAAGCCATAGAGAGCCTGAGACTGTCAAAACGTAATAGACATATAGCTATCCGCACAAAACAAACGTAAACCGAGATTCGTTCCACTAGATAAAAAAATCAATAAGCTTTAAAGGTCAGCAATTCAGAAGAAATTATTGATATAAGGGAAAATATTTCTAAATAAGTTACTGGAGGTATTGTATTAAGAAAAGATATTGAAGATATAAAATATGGTACCAGTGGGCGGACTCGAACCGCCACGGCCGTGAAGCCATCGGATTTTGAATCCGACGTGTCTACCAATTTCACCACACTGGCACTACAGACAGAAAGTTAAGCTTCCGTCGAAGAGTGAGGCGTATTATACGGAAGCTTTTTATCTCGTCAACTGTTTTTATTGAAGTTTTTTAATTTTTATAACCATTTGGGTTATTCTTCTGCCAACGCCAACCATCAACACACATATCTTCAATACCCAGCTTTGCTGTCCAGCCAAGTTCCTGCTCGGCCTTAGTAGGGTCTGCAAAGCATTCTGCAATATCACCTGGACGACGAGAAACAATTTCATAAGGCACATTCTGACCAGACGCAGCCTCAAAAGCTTTGATCATTTCAAGAACGCTATAGCCGTTTCCAGTTCCTAAGTTATGGGTGTGCAAGCCTGGCTTCTTTTTGAGCATTTCCAATGCCTTTAGATGACCTTCAGCAAGATCCATCACATGAATATAGTCACGCACACCAGTTCCATCCTTCGTTGGATAATCGCCACCAAAGACAGACAGTTTCTCACGCTTACCAACTGCTACTTGAGAAATAAAAGGCATTAGATTATTCGGAATACCATTAGGATCTTCGCCGATCAAACCACTAGAATGAGCACCTACCGGATTAAAATATCGCAATAAAGAAATACGCCAATCTGGATCAGACTTGTAGAGATCCGTTAAGACCTCCTCCACCATCAACTTTGAACGACCATAAGGGTTCGTTGCTGAAGTAGGAAACGATTCAAGAATCGGTACAGAGACTGGATCACCATACACAGTTGCAGATGAACTAAAGACAATAGATTTCACATCGTGCTTAGCCATTACCTGACACAAGGAAACAGTTCCAGCCACATTGTTTTGATAGTACTTTAGAGGGAGTTCGACGGATTCACCGACAGCCTTCAAACCTGCAAAGTGGATAACTGAATCAAAGCTGTGTTCGAGAAAAATTTGCTCCAAGGCATCAGAGTCGCAGATATCCGCCTTGTAAAAAGTAAAATCTTTAGCCGTAATTCCTGAGACACGATGCAGAGACTCTTCAGACGAGTTACTCAAATTATCAACTACTACTACATCATAACCTGCTTGCTGAAGCAGCAAGACCGCATGACTGCCTATGTAGCCGGCTCCGCCCGTGACTAAGATTTGCGTCATTACTACTCCAAAAAAAGATAGCTATGTGTGAGTCACCGGTTTAATTGAAACATGACTCAAATAGATTATTTTTAACTTAAAGTCCTAAGATTTATCATTTAACTACAAACTTGGAACTTTTAAATCTTTGCCATGAACTACAAACCAAGGATTTAAGATGATCTCCTTATTATATTGCAAAGCATTCCCTTTGATGTCTGTCACTACACCACCTGCAGCCCGGACCACAGCATCAGCAGCACCCGTATCCCACTCAGAGGTTGGCCCTAAACGAGGATACAAGTGAGCAGAACCTTCTGCCACCATACACAATTTCAAAGAACTGCCTATAGCAATAAATTTATAAGAAGCAAACCTCTTAAGATAGTCATCCATAGCCTCACCACGGTGAGAACGACTACCAACCAAGATCCAGTTTTCAGGCGTTTCATTGATTACTGAAATTACGCTCTGTTGGCCGTTAATTTCTTTGTACGCACCAACGCCTTCAGCTCCTGCATAGATTATATCTAAAGCGGGAGCGTATACCACACCCAAAACTGGTTGTCCTTGGACGATCAAAGCAATATTCACCGTAAACTCATCATTCTTTTTGACAAATTCTTTGGTGCCGTCTAAAGGATCAACCAACCAGAATGCTTCCCAATTTTTACGGTCTTGATATTGAATATCAGAAGACTCTTCTGACAACACAGGCAACTCAGGAAAGCACTCTCTTAAAGCACCACAAATCAGGGAGTGGGCGGTTAGGTCTGCCTCGGTTAACGGGCTTTTATCATCTTTGAGATAGGTTTTGAAATCACGTTGGTAAATTTCCATAATTTTTTTACCAGCGGAGACAGCAATGGATTGAATAGTGTTTAAAGTTGTGCTGTTAATCATTTTAATTAGGCTTAAAGCTAAATAATTTTTCTTGCCTTGAGTAGTTCAATCAGTTCTTCTACACACTCATCAACCGAGTGTTTTGACGTATCAAGGATAATGTCAGGATTTACAGGCTCTTCGTAATCTGAGTCGATACCAGTGAAGTATTTAATTTTACCCGCACGGGCTTTTTTGTATAAACCTTTTGGGTCTCGTTGTTCACATACATCTATAGGAGTAGAAACAAATATCTCAATAAACTCACCTGCGGTAAACAAGCTACGAACCATCTGGCGATCGGATATAAACGGTGAAATAAAAGCCGACAACACGATCAAACCTGCATCAGAAAACAACTTAGATGCCTCACCAATTCTACGAATATTCTCTACCCTATCGGCGTCCGAAAAACCTAGATCTTTATTCAGGCCATGACGAACATTATCACCATCCAATAAAAAGGTATGCTTTCCTTGTTCAAATAAAGCACAGTCTAAAGCATTAGCAACTGTTGATTTTCCTGCTCCGCTCAAACCAGTGAACCATAATAGACAAGGCTTTTGTGACTTTTGCCGTGAACGATCCTCTCTAGAGACGCCATGGGCATGCCAGACTACTTCCTTACTTGTGGTATTTTCCATAAACTACACATCTATAAATAAAAGATGTACCAATTAGAACCTGGAGGAGCAGCTCGGTCAACCTTAATCCTTAAGAAATCCAAACCATAAAGAATCACCAAATAACTTTAGAAAATATCGTCGCTCTGCTAATATTGGTTGATACTATGGACATCCAACATACTGGACGTATGATGACAGAAAGCCCCTCAACACCGTTAGCTTTTGCTTCTGATAAGGAGCCTCTTCCATCTAACTCGAAACAAAACTCTAGCCATACTTTTTCAAAATCAATGATTTTTATTTTTTGCCCCCTAGATCAAGAAGAAATAATCTCAAAAATTTTACAACAACACTCTATCCCTCACTACATCAATAATTATGAGAGAGTCACTGAAGGGGCAGATATTTTTCATTATGAAAGCAAACGCCTAAGCACAGAACAAAAAGAGTTTTTGATTGAAAAAATTAAATACGGCCATTTAGTTGAGCCATTGATTGACTTCTTGGATCGTAAACTGGGCTACACAGAAGTTGAATTATTAAATAGCGACTACTACCTACACAGGAAATCATTCTCAATACTTAGAGAACGGAAAAAAGACGCGAGTAAACGCCTCACAGATATACTATTAAGCGTATTGATTGCCATTCCTGCACTAATACTTGGCATAATTGCAGCCATAGCCATTAAATTAGATAGCCCTGGTCCAATCTTCTATAGACAAAAACGAGTAGGTCGATACAACAAAGAGTTTGAAGTTATAAAGTTCCGTTCAATGGCAATAGACGCTGAAAAAAACGGTGCACAATATGCCAAGAAAAACGATTCACGTGTTACTCGGGTTGGAAATTTTATCCGAAAGACGCGTATTGATGAACTACCACAAATCATAAATGTATTGAGAAACGAGATGTCTTTCATTGGCCCAAGGCCAGAGCGAGCTGTTTTTATAGAGAAGTTAGAACAAGAAATTCCTTTTTATCGGTTTAGGCATGCGGTAAAACCAGGAATAACAGGCCTAGCTCAAGTTAAATATCGCTATGGAGAGACTATAGAAGATGCAAAATGTAAGCATAGATATGATACATATTACATCAAACACCAGAATTTAATTCTTGACTTTAAAATTGTAGCACTAACTATTAAAACCGTCTTATTTGGCATGGGGCAATAAACCTACCAAAGGTCTTAGTTATAAACAAAGAGAAATTAATTTTGAAAAGTAAACATAAAAAAGACCTTATATCTATTATTATGCCGGTACACAACGGTGAAAAGACTATTAAAGAATCTATAAAGTCTGTTTTATCTCAGACCTATCAGCATTGGGAATTAATAATTATTAATGACTGTTCTATAGACCAGACACAGGACTGCATTAAATACTTTACAGACCCTAGAATAATATATTTAGAACAAAAAGTTAATTCCGGAACCCCAGCCACTCCAAGGAATATGGGAATTAATACTTCCAAAGGGAAATACATAGCATTCTTAGATGCCGATGACATTTGGAGACCAGAAAAGTTAGAATATCAAATATCCAAGTTATCAGAAGGCTACAACATCGTATGCTCAAACTATTCAACTTTTAAACAAGATCCTAAAAAGGTAATAAACAACCGTAAGTTTCCAGAAATAATTAAGTATCAAACAATGCTCAAGAAAAACTGCGTTGGCAATTTAACTGGCATATACAACAGAGAAAAGCTAGGTATTATAGAACAAAAAACAAAAGGGCATGAAGATTATATAATGTGGCTAGAATTAGCAAAGAAGGCAGGTGAAATATATTGTATACAAGAGACACTAGCGTATTATAGAATTCATGATAAATCTATATCTTCAAATAAATTTAAAGCAGCTATCTGGCAATGGCGTATATATAGAGAAGAACTGAAATTCAACATAATTAAAAGCATTTACTTATTTTCTCAATATGCAATACTCTCACTAAGCTCAATAGCAAGAAAATAAGCACTTACCTTATATAACCAGAAAGTTTATTAATCAGAAAAAATGAATTTTTTTACTCGAGCCTGTAATGCCTCAGAAGAAAACCTCTCAGATTCCAATAAAAACCAATCCTTGACCTTATTTGACTCATCACCTACCAGCACCGCCTCAATCAACTCAGTTAACTGATTGACATTACCTGGCTCAAATATGTAACGAGAATCAAGAATTTTATCTATAAAACCTACCCTTGAGGCAAGAGTTACAGCGCCACAAGAGAGACTCTCCATCAAAACTTTTGGAACCCCGTCTTCTAGAGAAGGAATAACAACACAGGAAGAAGCTGAATATAAGTTATCCAAAATACCTTGATTAGAAACATTACCTAAAAATACTATTTCAGAGCACTCATAATTTTTCTTAATCGCCGCTAACTCAGGTCCGTCACCAGCTATTAATAACTTAAATTTATTTTTCAAGTCTTTAGACCCTAAAAAGGAATCAATCAGAATCCCTACACCCTTTTCTTTAGAAATTCTTCCTACAAACAAAATGTATGGGGCATCAACTTCGAAAGTTCTATTAACACAAGCATAAGCCTCTTCGCGGCTTTTAAAACCTTTACTCGAATGAGCCATCATTAAATGACAATTATCATTAAAATTAAAATAAGGATGTGGAGAGTTTAGTAACACTTTATGGTCAAACTTAGTTAGAAATTTGTACTCAAAGTTAAACCTAAACATAGAGTAGAACCTATAAACATGCTTTTTAATCCCTTTGAAATTACTCTCTGCAAGTTTTTTAGTGTCAGAAGTTATATGCAAGACAACCCTTATATCAGGATTATTTTTAACTAGTCTCTTAACAACAAGATATGGAAATAATCCAAAATCTCTTAAATAGACAACATCAAAGTTAAATTTTGCCAGTTCACTAAGCACTACATTTAATTCATTTCTAAAAAATAAAGATGTAATATATTTCCAATAAAACTCTCTCTGTGAAGAGAAAAATGGTAGCTTATATGTTCTACAACCAGATACTGGAAATAAGGCTAAATTTTTTGGTGTATTTTCAGAAAAAGGACCAATGTAGCCAACTGTCTCAACATCTGAAACAGCACAACTAAAAAAGTCCCAAAACTTTGCACTAGTGTAATATTTAAAATTTTTAGAATAACTAGGGCCCACATTAACAAAAAGAATACTTTTCTCTATTTCTGACATACCAAAATAACACTCCGATAAGTATAAACATCAAATAATTTGTAAAGAATGGACTAAAAAGTATCGATAAAAAAGCACTAGAAAATGTACAAAATAAGCCTCTTGAGAAAGTAGATTCAGACCAACCGCGCCAACTTAAAATAAAATACCATAAATGAGAAAGAAAAAGTAACAAGACTGGTAATCCAGCAACATATCCAAACCATAACATAGAATTATGCAGAGCAACTTCTTCACCTTCTCCGTAAACCTTTATGGCCATTATATGCTCCCAGTGATTGGGCCCATGTCCTATAGGACTAGATAAGATTTGTTTAGCTGCAACAACATAGCCAGAGAGTCTTTCAGCAACAGTCCCACCACCTAAAAAGTGAAAATCATCTAACGCTGAAAGAAAAAACAAAGGAAGGATAGAAATAGAGATAAAAATAATAAAGCTTGAGAATAACTTATAAGAAAACCTATTAATAAAAAAAATAAAACTCAAGAAAAAAGCAAGATAACTAGCTCTAGCGCCAGTCAAATAAAGTGCGTAGAACAGCACTAAAACAGAAAAAAGCTTAAAAAACCAGTTTCTAATCAAAATAAAAGATAAAAATATACCACTATTTATTAGCCCACCAAACTCTCCAAATCCATAATACCAGGTAGTAAGTCTCGGATAAGGGTAGTTAAAAAATAAAAGAAACTTATCTGAAAATCTATCTTTAGAAAATACAGCTCGTCCAAAAAAATCATAAGAACCAAAAGAATATTTTAATATTTGAAACACACCAACAAACAGTGATAAAAACAAAATAACTCTCAAAAGGACAAAGAAAGAACTAACACCTAAATTTAAAACAGAATACGAACATGAAAAGAGTAACAATAGCAAGAAAAAAAACTGAATAGATATTAAAACATCATAATAAAAAGGAAAAAACACCAAATACAAAAATGAAATCAAAATCAATAACAAATAAAATAAATTAGTACGTCTCGTTAATACCACCCTGTATATACACAAAATAAATAAAAAACCAGCGAATAAGTGTCTATAGTCATAGATCGGTAACAACAGAATAACTATCAACAGCAATAAAGTTATCCTTCCTAGACTAACTGAGTAACCATTAACCTCCATAGACCTATCTACTCAACCCTCTAATAAAGAAAACAACTCTGTCCTTATAAATAAAAATAAAAATAATGGAAAAGAAAATTGAAACAAGAACCGAAACCACAAGAAACCCAGAGAAAAAATAAATAAAATAGTAAATCAAACATAAAAAAAGAAAGCCTACCCCAACTTCATTCTGCCTCCTAACAAAATAAAACCTTATTAAATTAATGAAAATATTAGAAATAATATAAGAATAAAATGCCCCTTCAAAACCGTAGAATTTAATCAAAACAGGTGAAACAGCAATCGCAATTAAAACTTGAAAAACACTAAGCCGAAAATCAAGTCTGTGTTTACCACCATATTGCAACATCGAAGCTAAAGGGCCAGTAATAACATTATATAAAGTTGCAAAAATTCCCAACTTAACACAAAGAGAAATAACAGAGGGATCAAGATTATAATCCGCCCTACTAATTATAAAATATTCCTTTATAAACCACTCAATAAACGGGAATAATATAATTGCCAAAGAACCCAAAACCACAACGTATCCAGAGTAGAAATTTATAACAAAACCAGAATCCTCCTTATACTTGGAAAAAACTGTTATGAAATATGGATTAATCGCTGAAAGAAGCATTGATGGAATAACAGTCAAAGAAATAATAATCGAATATAAAGCGACATTTGACTTATCTAAAAATACTGCAATAACAAACTTATCTATTTGAGATACAATAACGAGAATCATCCCGATAGAAGTCATATTGAATAGAAAATCCCTATCTACATCTTTAATTAGCTCTTGTACTTGACTCTCACCCCGCTCAATATAGGACACATAAATTAAAGTTACTAAAGAAGCGATTAAAAAACCTAGAGATACAGCTACACCCTGGTATTCAGAAACCCCAAGATATATAACAAGAAAAAATACTAATGGGTAAAATATTGAGCGTAAGTACGACTCTTTTCTTCCTAGACCCATAACGCGTATTTCTGAAAAACGAAGAGACAGCAGGACGTGAAAAGGAAAAGATAACGCCAGCAAAACAAAACTAATAAAGTCAAATCTTTCTAAAAAAGAAAAAAACTCATTTATGACACCACATAAAATTAAAGCAACCAAAACAAAAAATAAATAAAAGTAAAATCTCTTATTAAAGTTAACAGCTGATTTTGATTCTTTAACTACAAGAGCCGGTGCTGATGAAATAAAATAAACCCCAAAAAAAGCATACAACCCCATAAACAATACATATTCACCCAAGAAAATAGGATCTATAATAATGGGAGCCAACAACAGGAAAGAGATACGTAAGACCTTGTCAACACCAAAAGTTAAGATATAAACAAAAACATTTATCACTTAGTTATCACCCTTATTAAATAATATAAAGGGTCTGCGAATAACCTGACAAATATCGAGTGATACCACTTAAAAACTGCATTACTAGATTTACCAATATTTATCTTTATAACTCCTGTATTGAATCTAACAGGGTTACCTGCCACCTGATGGTTCTCATTGACTTCAAAGCTCTTAGATGAATCTAAACTAGATAAAAGCTCTACGTTTGGTTTATACCCCATAAAGTCCAAGAATTCAGAATAAATACCTCCTGGATTATTAACAAAATCCTCATAAAAAACAGGCTTCACTTTTGCCTTTCCTTTTACTAAAAACATAATAAGAAATAGCATATTAGTAAAAACCCATTCAAGAGTCGAAAATATAACTGACTGCTTTTCCATATAAGTGATTTTTCCAGTTATTTCTGGTCTCCTCTTGGGAACCAACCATGAAATAACAACATCCTTCGGCTTACGAATGAACCATACAACTTTATTTTCGTGAATCTTTGAAAACAAAAAAACGTAAGAAAGATGTTTAGATGAGTCAATTAAATTACTTACTTTTGATTTTTCAAAAGCGTAGTTATAAGTGGACAATATATTATTTATAAAAGGATCATCAACATTAGCGGGTTTTAAGAATATATATTTATATAAATATCTAATTCTATCAATTTTATTCTGACTATCAATTATTGAGCCACATTCGCTTACATGCTTAAAATTCCCGCTCCAGAAATCGCATTCTCCACCAACTTTTCCACATGAACATAGCTCATTATCCCGGATCATTCGGGTATAATAGTAACGCATTTCACCAAGCCCGAAAAACCTAGGGTCTTGTGATAATAATTGTTCAAAAATTGTTGAGCCGCTACGACTTGAAGAGGCAATAAATACTACTTTATTTACCAAAAAAAACGTCCTCCAGAGCACAATTCATTTATACTTATTTTCAATCTACGCATAAAAGAGTATTTTTCTTGATGAGTGTTATCTATTAACGCCATTTTATTAATCTTAAGTACAGTTTTAAATGACTTTGTTTTCAACAATATAAGAACACTCCATGCGAGCAATGTTATTATATATGCAGGATAAATAAAGTATTTCTTTGTAATGAAAACTCTAGATGTATACATCCCTCTCCACTTTTCGAATGAGTTCTGCCTACCTCGAACATCTACCATATGATAAATTTTAAACAATGGATGATAGATAATAGTATTTCCATATATTTCCCTATACCTTATTGACAAGTCCAACTCTTCCATTCCATAAAAAAACTTATCCCCAAAACCTCCCAATGCCTTGAAATAGTTAAATTTAAAAATAAAAGCAGTTCCAATAAAGTAAGTAGGTGAAAACTCTTTATTTGTATAGAGCAGCCTCCTAGGTCCTGGGAATTCATGGTGCAGCTTTTGCTTAGAATAATGGTTATAAACATTACTTGCCAATACACCAACATCCTTTTGATGCATATAATTACATAAATCTAAAATATCTGTATATTCATCAAGATATGCATCATCATCAATAAATAGGACATAATCCACTGGACTTAATAGTGAAAAGGCATAATTTCTCCCTTTCGCAACACCTAAGTTTTGTTCACTCAAATTTACCTTTACATTATCGAATTGATTAAGTTCAGAATATACTCCAATTTTGCTTTTCTTAGAGGAATTATCTAATACCAAAACCTCTTCAAAGTCATAAGCACCAACTAATGACTTAACATTCTGAACTGCTAGATCACAGCGCTCATAACTAATTATTACAACCGAAATTTTCATCAAGTAACTCACTTTTCCTTACTGATAGGTTATAAGCACTAAAGCTTTTAGCATACTCTTTTCTAGCTAAAACTCTAACAGGACTATAAAAACGCTCAATATTCTCAGCTATCTTTATCAGCGTAGTCTTCCAATCAACCTCGGACGCACCTTCGCAAAGCTTTACACCAAAAGAACCTATAGCCTCTGGTACGCCAAAAGAAGACTCTACTAAAACTAGCTTCCCCCTACTCAAAGCCTCTACTAATGGAATACCGAATGTTTCATGCTTTGATGGGTGAACAAAGAAATTACAACCATCATAGAGCTTAATAAGCTCATACTCATTTCTAGCACCTACATATAGGACGTCATCATCGCTTAAATTTTGATCATAGCCACTACCAACAACTACCAGCTTTACTTCAGGAACATGTAATCTGAGCCGATCTACTACTTCGCGAAAAACCTGAACAAACCATTCCACTCTTTTAATTGGATCATTATTAGAGATAACCAAAATATAGTTTGTCTCGGAAGTAACGACTTCCTTCGAAGTAACCTCATTAGAATCAATAAAATAACTATCAGATATCGTATTATTAATGACGTTTAAACTACTAAACTTGGAGAACTTTAGAGTTTTTAGAACATTTTCTTTGGTGCTAGTACTTGGAAAATACAAACATCTAAACACAAAGCTAAAATTACTTACAACAAACTTTTCAACCATCCTTTTCTTATTACACAAATCAGGAAAGGTCCAAGGAAGATCGCCATGAATAAAGCAATTAGTCTTGCGTCGTAAGACAGTCAACAAAAGTAGTAAAAATATTTTTACAGGATTAACTGGGAAATAATTATAAACAATGATTATATCCCTAGAAAAAAGGGCTAAAAATAATATTTTATACTGTTCAAACCTTTTTCCACCTAGGCCAGTACTTATAATTTTCGAATCTAAATTCTTACATTTAAAAACCTTAGTCAGATTCTCAGCTACTATAGCCGGCCCATGTTTTTTCACCCCCACTGAATCGTCAATAATAAAAATACTCACGATACCTCCTAGCCATGAATCATCCTCTATTACTCTCTTTATCACCAGGCCAATAGCGCTGATCCGGTATTTCAAGATTTTCCTCGAGGATTTTTCGGCTAACTAGATATTCCTTAATCTCCTCAACACTCATTCTAGGTTCTTCTTCAGAGATATATGGTCTTTCTATTTGGCCACTAATAAAATTTTCATACATATATTCAATGTCGTTGTAAATACCTTTGAAAGCTGGAAGAACACTAAAATACTTATCTAATTCTACTGTTCTCCTAGTTTCCTCAGAGCTCATCAGCTCTTCATATAGTTTTTCTCCAGGCTTCAAACCAATGATCTTAATATTCGTTCTGTTTTTACCTTCAAGGGTAGGTGATAAGATTTCAATCATTGCCTTAGCAAGATCCAAAATAGAGAGTACAGGCATTTTAGTAACAAATACTTCACCTCCCTTAGCGATCTCAGCAGACTCCAAAACTAAAGAGACAGCTTCCTCTACAGTCATCACAAAACGAGTCATATCTTTATGTGTTAAAGTTATATCTTTACCTTCTTGAATTTGTTTCTTAAATATAGGAACAACAGATCCTCTAGAGCCTAAAACATTCCCGAACCTCGTTGAAGTAAATATAGTTTTAGACTTTCTTTGGGTACTATTAGCCGCTGTTACGAGTCTTTCACCCATTAACTTAGACGTTCCCATCACATTAGTTGGATTAACTGCTTTATCAGAACTAGTAAATATAACTCTCTCAACCTCATTTCTGATTGCCGCATTTATCACATTTTGCACACCGACTATATTATTCTGTATAACTTGGTCCGGGGATCTTTCACTTAATACAACATGTTTCATGGCCGCAGTATGAAACACTATGTCCACGCCAGAGAATTTCTTAATCAGTTCATTCTCATCTTTAATATCGGCGACATAGAAATGACTGCGAGGATCAGCAAGGTATTTTTGGTCCTGGAAAAATAGTTCACTTTCATTATTATCAATTCCAACAACCTCTTTTGGCTTATATGGACCATTTATATTTAAGAGCTGACTTATAATTTGTTTACCAACCGTTCCACATGAACCAGTTACGAGTATTGTCTTATTTTCAAATTTTTTCATTGATAAAATCTCGGACTGTTAAATTAATTCCGGTTTTCAAAGAGGTTTCTGCTCTCCAACCAAGTAGCTTTTTAGCCTTAGACGTATCAGAAAAATTTCTTTGAACATCGCCTAACCTAAAAGGAGATAATTCGATGCCAACAGGTAAAATATTGTTTTCTTTCAATGAATCTATAATTAACATTGAAATTTCAGAAACTGTTGTTTCTTTATTTGTCGCAATTTGAAAAATTTCACCTCCAACACCAGAAACCCTTGCCGCCTTATTAATTGCCTTTATTAAGTCATCTATATAAATAAAATCCCTAGTTTGACTACCATCGCCATATATTTCTAACGGTTTAGCATCCATGGCACGTTTTATAAATTTCGCAACGACACTACTCTTATGAGCAGACCCTGGACCATATACGTTACCAAACCTAAGGACAACAGTATCGACACCAAAAGTTCTATAATAGGCTGAACAATATCCTTCACCAGCCAATTTACTAGCGCCATAAGGAGATACCGGATGAGGTGCTAATTCTTCATGAATTGGAGGACTTACTTCACCAATAGGAGCTCCACTAGAAGCAAATACAACTCGTAATACATTCTGAGTTCGAGCTGCCTCTAAAACATTAAAAGTTCCAATTACATTATTCTCACAGTCCATTCTAGGGTTATCTACAGAAGGTGCTACACCTGTATTAGCAGCTAAATGAACAATAATCTCGACGTCTTTACTTAATTTTTTAACTAGATCGGCATCTAAAATATCTCCTTGAACGAACTGCACTAAAGAATCGGAATATTTTATATTTTGAGGATCAATTTCCTCAAATTTACAAATTTGCGCTAAATCGTGTTTAGTACCAACAGTTAAATTATCTAAAATTATTATTTTATTATTAGTATCAGCTAGTAAATTTTTAACTAACGAGAGACCTATAAAACCACAACCACCTGTAATTAACCATTTCATCCCCACTTAACCCCTTTAAAAATAACATCCGTTCTTATATTTTCTTTATAAGACTCCACTATCTTGAATAAGCCATTCATGACTTCATCAGTTAGATAATTAGGGGTAACTCCTATATCTTTAAGCCCTTGATACTTCGGATTATAGTAGTGCTCTTCTGCTTCTTTTCTAGGATTATCAATTGACTTAATTTCTACATTATGACCTCTTAAATCTCCCACCCTCTTTGTTATTTCAGCTAACTCATTAACACTAAAGGTTTCCATTATTTGGTTAAATATTCTTAATTCACCTGTAGAAGCTGGCGATCTTTCAGATGCATGAATACATTGAAGAGTATCCTTAATATTTAGGTAGCCTCTCGTCTGCCCACCTTTACCATATACAGTCAAAGGATAGTCAGAAACGGCTTGAGTAACAAAACGATTCACAATAGTGCCGAACACTTCGTCATAGTTAAAAATTGTCCTTAATCTTTTATCGATATTAGACTCTTCCGTCTCTATACCATATACAGGACCTTGCATTAAATCCGTTACTTTAAGATCCCACATTCGTACTGCAAACCAAATTAAATCTGTATCCATTACTTTAGTTGTATGATAGAGACTTCCTGCTGCTCTAGGGAAAAGAAAACGGCCTTCTCGACCATTATGCTGAATATTTATCCATCCTTCCTCGATATCAATATTCGGAGTTCCATATTCCCCCATAGTACCCAATTTTATTATATGAGTATCTCGTGCATGATCACGTACAGCCCATAATAAATTATTTGTAACCCTAAGATTATTTACAACTGTAAAATCAGCACGTTTATAATCAATCAATGAATAAGGAGCAGAAGGCTGCTCTGCATAATGAACTACTGTTGACGGCACCCCTGTAAATCCCGTACTAACAGACCAAGAATATTCAACCCTACCATCAAATAATCCCCTCATCAGCTCAGGATTTGATAAGTCTCCTAAAACAACCTTAATCTCGTAGCCTGTTCTTTCATACCAAATCTTTGCACGCTCAATCAAACTTGGTACCGAATACAGCATTCCAGAATCAAGCTCTAAACAAGCATTTCTACGAAAGTAATTATCAACAACAGTAACTTCATAACCCCTGTTTGAAAAATACATTGCCGTTGGCCATCCTAAATAGCCATCGCCACCTAAAATCAAAACATGCATAACTAACTCCTAAGTCAATAGGGATATTGAGAATCTAAACTAAATATAAAAATCGGTATAAATCGCCCACACTCTAATTATTAAGCAATTCTAGGGAGACAATATATCGTATAGCTGATTGCCTAGGTTCAACTTCTGCCCACCATCGCGTGTAATAGGGCTCCACGAGGCTCTCAAGCTATCCTTACGAGATTCAACAAAGAAAAGATCCAGTGGAAATTCTATGTAAATCCCTTTATCAAAGCTTCCCTCACCAAATTCTTCAGAGGACACATCAGTAAAAGTAGCCCAGCCACCCATTACGACACCGGTTTTGAATTTCCTACTCAAATCGATCGTGGTGCCTATATCCCCAGCTAAGTAGCGTCCAGCACTAACTTTTGCCAAAGTATTACTGATAGGCATATCATAATACATAGTCAGGTGACCAGTGGCTACAGTGTAATCTCTAAATACAAAAAGTTGTTTGTAATCACGCTGTTTCACATAATTCGCATCAATCCCAACAGCCAAACGACTTTTGACAGGCTTGTATAAAAACTCACCACCAACGCCACCAAACATAGTTTCAAAGATACCCGATGATAGACGAGCATAACTTGCCCCGAAAGGCTTCCAGATATAATCTATCTGCATCCGCTTAATGCCAGTAGCACCTTCTTCGGCATACTTTGCCACATCTGAACGGACATGAGGCAAAACAGAATCCGATTCAACTTCCAACTTATTGTAATTATTGGCTATATCAACACCAAAAACATTATTTAAAGACAGATTCTTACTAAATTGGAAATCTGCAGCAAGCTTCAACCAGAACTGATACAAAACAAAAGCCTCAGGTGCACCAAAGCTTGGGGTAAGAACTGGCCTAACTCTCCAATCAAACAGCGGATAATCAACTAACTCATCCGCTCCCTGGTCATCCAAAGGAGCTTCACTTAATCGCAAGTACGACTTATTAAAACCGCCTTCCGTTTCGTCTGCCACAGCTCTCTTAAAAGGCTCAACATAAACATCAATTTGATTTGTATTAACAGGTCCTTCTTTATTCACATAGCGAACACTTGCCAAAGTTGAAGGAAGCTCATTAATTAAGATTCGAGTAGCTCGACCAACCGCATCTGCCTGGTTTCGAAAGCGTTTTTGACTAGCATAAACTGTTATTTGGTTCTCAGAAGAATCCAATGCAGAAACTGTTATTTTCTCAGCGGCTAATCGAGCATGAACCTGTTCTCTTTTACCTTTCGAAAGCAAAGCTTCGTTGACTAACCGGTTATCTTCGGCTTGCTTTTCAAAAATGCGCTCAGGTGGATTATCGAACTTAGGCATCATTGTTTTTTCAGAACCTAAGTTCATACCCAACTGGATACCTGCCATTAAGGTATCACCACGCTCCCACCCAACCTGGACACGAAATAAATCATTCAGACGATAAACAACACCTAAATTGACAGGATAGTTTTGTACAAAGTCTCCATCATTGTTTGTTTGGCCATCAAGATCAGAAGACTCTTGAGTATAATCATTCCCGTCAAGTTCCAGTTTAAATGCCCAATCACTCCCTGAAGGTGCATACTCTACTCCTCCAATCAAAGCAATTTCCTCCCCTGAGAAATATTGCCCCAGAGAAACATCCCCACCTTCACCAACATCCTTCTCTCTAGTCTGAAAGCGATTACTTAAAAACGTGAACGGATTCTTAATACCACCATTTATGCCCGCATAGCCCCAAGCTAACCCGAAAGAAAAATCCAAGTCATAATAACGCTTTGAAGCTAATAAAAATTCTGAGCTAAACAGACCTGTGCCAAGAAAGTCATAAAAAGCGAAAGAGACTTCAGGTAGATATTTATTTTCTCGCCATAAGCGGGTTTTTATATCAAATCCCCGATCTTTATAGGTTTGAGAGCCTGAAAACTCTTCATCCTGGCTGTAACGTCGGTTAGTAATTGCGGTATAACGTACAGTACCCTCTAGCCAAGGTAAAATTTGGGCAGTTATAGAAGTACGATTGTATGGGGAAACGTGCGAAAAGTTGACATTAAAGTTACCATCTGGAGCATGACGTGCAGTAGGGGTTTGCAACAACCCTACACCACCAAAGTCAGAATGGGTCATCCGAACTGGCTCAACCACAAGAGTTTCTTCAGCCCAGCTAATACAACTTAAAACTAAAAGCAAAAAAAACCCAAAGGCACGCTTACAATCAATCTCTCCAACCACGGCATCCAGCACGTCAATGCAAATCCTTTTCAATATTGGCTAGTTAACTGCATCCATGGGCTCAGTTTCTGAACGTTTCTTAACAAAATAAGAAACTAATGCCCATAGGGTACCTAACATCCCCCCAAGCAAAGTCCCCAAAACACATATTAAGGCGCGTTTTGGTTTTGATTTTTCAAGAGGCACCACGGCAGGATCAATAGTTCGAAACGCATACTCATCTCGCACCTCTGCAAGCATAATTGTCTTACCTTGAGCTTCGATCAAGTTAAAAAAGATCGCCTGCATATCAACCAAGCTCACTTCTTTAATCTTTTCCCGAATGAAATTGATACTTTTTTGTGCCTCACTAACGTCTCTACTCTTTATATGCTCATTTAATCCTTTAATTAATAAAGTTACCCACTGCTGTGCTTGCTCAGGTAAATACCACTCAATCGATACTGTTACCAATCCTGTTTGCTTGTCAGTTGATACTGTTAAGATTTGAGAAAACGCTTTGTAGATCTCCCAATCCGTTGGTTCAGCCGTATATGGAGATTGAACCTCTCTTACCCAGGTATTTGTCGATTCATCATATATACTTGGATCTAAGGCAACACCTTGAGAGAATCGCATGGGTTGAAGTGCGAAAAGCGGGATTAAAATATTACTTTTACGAACAAACTGGGTAATAAACTCCCTTGATTTAAGAATCGCCAATGCTTCTTCCGTTTTATCTCCCCCCCCAGAAGACAAACTAACCCCAGCGAGAGATGCCAACCCGCCAAACTGCCCAGCCAAAGCGCCCAAGCCCGAGCTAGACTTATCATCACCTGCTGGAACTAATAGCGCCTCTGATGTATATAGATTCGGTTGATACAGTGCAAAAATTACGCTACCAACAGAAAAAATTAACGTAATCAGAATAACCTTCCACTTTTGAGACCATATCGCACGCCAAAGTTCAAGCAGGTCAATTTCATCTGGTGCTTGTTCGAAGTAAGGAGTAGGAGTTTGAGAGTTCTTAGTCAATTGCTTATTCATAAACCATATTATCGTTAATTACCCTGTTTACCTAACAAGGTAGGACCTATTATCTTAGGGAGAACACTGTAAAATTTACAATTTCTTATAGAACCTTAATTATCAGAAATTGTTGCCAAGGAAGCAGCTGTAATCGCTAACTGCGAAGCAATACCTGTGACACTTTGAGTTAACGCTAACCAATCAATAGGCCGGGCATCACGAGGAACAATGATTGTCGAGCCAGGTGGAATATTTGTCGATTGATAGTTCCACCAAGACGCTTGAAGTGTACGTGCACTACCATTTGGTAAAACAATAAAGACCCTATCTTCATCCGCTGATTCAGAGTAGCCACCTGATTGATTTAGATAATCAATTGAATCAAGCTCTGGATCAAATAAGAGCGTACCAGGATTTAACACTTGTCCAACGACAGAGACGGTTCGAGTGCGCTTAGGAATAAAAATTGTGTCACCGACTTCCAATTTTATATCCAGTTCAGGCCTAACCTCCAATATTGATGGGTCAGCCTCAACAACAATACGCCCAAGAGCCTCTGTTTCTTCAAGCTCTTTGGTCAGTCCTTGTAGCATAGCAATCGCATCAGCACCGCCTGCTGATTTGAATGTCCCACTTGCAATTGCAGTGAATAAGGCACTGTTTAATTCCTCTGCAGCTCGCTTAAATGCTTTTTGCTCAAGCTTTCTGGTACTTTCTCTGGTGAAAACCGCACCATATGGATATGCATCTTTTGTTAAACCACCCGCCCTGAGAACCACTTGAGATAAGGTTTCACCCTTTTTAAAGCTATAAACACCAGGATAAACAAACTCTCCACTTAACTTTATCACTCCTTTTTCAACTTGAGTGATCTTTGGACGAACACTAAGAATATCACCAGGATATGTTTGATGAGACTCTTCTTGCAGGTTCACTTGTCTAAACAGCTGCCCACTAGCTAATTGGTTTTTAACTGAAGCCAATTCTACATGTTGCAAATCACCATCTTGAGTAATCCCACCAACAGCTTCAATCATAAAGCCAGCGTCAACAGATTCAGCTATAGGATATAAACCTGGCTCTCTGGATTCCCCTTGGACAGCAACCACATATTCCATCAACATTGGTAAAAGATAAGGATAAGAGTCATAAATACTAGGACATTTCATTACATTTTTGAGGGAAATCTGCTCAGCAGTTGCCTGTGTTGCAATAGCTCGTTTGATGCGGCTCCCACCCTCGCTATTAACAACCTCTGCTAATTCAATAAGACCCCGACATAAACCAGAGAGTGCAGTTTGCTGCTCTTGTGTGACAATTCCTTGCGATTCTTTAAAGCTCTCACTTAAAGATCGATCCTCAGCTAACAGAGCGTCTGTTTGCTCTTGAAGAGTTTTTGTAACCAATAGACCATCTGATTTTAAGTTAAGAGAAGAGGGTTCTTGACCATTTAATACATCATGAATATCGGCAGATGACAGATAATCAATGTGTTCTTCATTAAAGAAAAACACTCTATCGCCTGATCGGAGTTGAATATCATCTGAATTAACCAATACTCTATAAGGAAGGAAGGTATTAAAGCTTCTATTTTTGGTTTGAGGATCAATACGTTCGATTACACCAAATAAATTGTAAGGTTCGTATTCATTTCTTAAGTAACCTTTTGCAGTTTCAAAAATATCCGATAACTTCATCCCTTGAACGTAAGGATAAACCCCTGGATTTGTGACTGCGCCTTGAATCTCTACCAACTTTGGTAATTCAAATGCATTTGCTTGGTATCTTAACTCTTGGGTTATCGGCAATAGTTGCTTGGCACGATTCTCTCCTAAAGACAGTATCCGAATCTCATCCCTTGGTTCTAACAAAATATTTTCAGGAGCAGTAGAATCTAGAATTACAGGCACCAAATTAACTGAATGAAATTCAATTGACCTATTACTAGCCTTAACTCTCTTCACCAATACATATTTCAGGTCCACCTGATCTTTAAAGATTGAAATATCTCCAAGCACATCAGACATTTTCATGCCTCTGAACCATTGGTATTTACGTTCTCTTTTAACATGACCTTTAATAGTGACAACCTTTTCAAAGTGGTCAACAATCGAGTAGGCAATTAATCGATCTCCATCTTTGATTTTGGTACTTAGTACATTCTTTTGAGTAGTGTCTATATCAAGCAGAGATTGCTGAGTACCCGTCTCAATTCTTTGTAGTTGTATATAACGCTTATCCGCCGTTGCCTTTAAGCCACCAGCAAGCTGGATAACCTCATCTAGGGTGCTCTCACCATTCAACTCATAAATAGCAGGACGATTAACTTGACCATCAACTGACACGGTTGATCCAACAGGTGGAATAAACACTGCATCACCTGGCAGCAATTTTAGATCCTTAGAAGTATCCCCCTCCAATAGGAAGTCATACAAATCAAAAATAGTTACTAATGTGCCATTACGTTTAAGCTGAATATTCCTTAAAGAACCACTTTCTTTCACTCCACCACTAGCCATGATAGCGTGTGATATTGTTGATAATGCGCTAACAGTGTATGAACCGGGCTTCCATGCATCTCCAAGAACGAAGACACGCATCGAACGAAGCTCACCCATAGTTACAACAGTAGTGATACCTATTTTCTGATTCTTTATCCGATTCGTGATAACATCACGAGCCTCACTAAACTCCAGCCCAGCAACTCGAATCAAGCCTAATTCTGGAACATTTATACTTCCATCTCTCTGGACGACCAAAGAGTATTGAGCGCTCACCTTCCCGAAAAGACTGACTTCAAAAGTATCACCAGGACCAATAACATATTCTTGAGGGACTGGAATATCTGTAGCTGGAGCAAATGTTGTTGGCTCAGAGGCAAAAAGATCATATCCAAAAGGCCGTAAATTTTGCTCTTGAGAGATATCGTCTTGTGTCACTGATTGGATAACAGACTCTCTACTACTAGACTGGGTAATAGAGCCCGTGTAACGAGGTTGATATATATGAGGCTGGATAAATTCTGCTTTCTGCTCGTCAGCCCCGTTTTGCTTCAGCATTTGGAGAGCTCTAGCCTGCTGATCAGCAGGTAATGTTTTAAAAACACTTTGATATTGAGGGGGTATATTGGAAGGAGCTGAAAAAGCCGTATTAAAAAAACAAAAGAAAGTGATCAAAACACCTATTACACGGCAAAACGACATAGCCTTCATCCTTGGATATTGTCCTAAAAAATTACAAATACTTAAAAATGGATCTACTTAAACTGCAGTGGCTCAATTTACACTGTTTTACATTACCTTTTCAATCCTAACCTGAAATTTCATCACACCCAGGATGGGAATGATCACTCTGGAGAGCTATCAATAAATAACTTTCACTTCTAAACTTCCTGTCCGTGAGTGTTCATGCTCGGCTAAGACAGCTAAGTTTTGTTTCCTTTGAGTAATTCTTTTTAGGTCTTCTTGAGTTGTAAAAATCAAAACAAAACGCTCGCCATAACTTGGTTTGATCATGATTCTTCCCTCAAGATGTGCATACCGATCCCAGGTTTCTTCATGATATTCAACTACAGAGTCGGTCACGTAACGCGTTGGCTGTCTGTTTTCATCAAGAAATAATAATACTGGATAAAAGACGCCTTTTTGAGCAAAGCTTTTTACCTTAATGCCATAGGTCTGCTGTGAAACAGGTAAACGAATTGGAAGGTAGTAACTTTGACCCGTTGGAAATTCATAACTTGGAGACAGCTCACCCAACTTTTCATACACAGAGTCTTCAGGCGTTAAAGAATAAAAGCTTTCTTCTGGAATTTGAGCGCAGCATGTGTCTTTTATACGAGCAACGAGTTTCTTATCCAAAGAAATGACTGACTTTGGTTCCGAGCTCAATGAAGGAACTAAGTCACCCAACGCCTGAACTGGCCTGTCACCCTGATCAGGTTCAAAAAGGTATTGATTTGCGTCCGTGTAATTAATAATTGTCCGTGATTGAATAGATACATTTGAACCAGGTGTATACTCCGAAGAGACAAGCCGACCAGTAGGATCGACCCAGCTATAATGCAAAGACTCCTCTTCCCTAAGGAAACCTTGTCTTGCCAATTGATCCCCATCGATATAATCAGAGGCAAGCTCACCACCTTGTAGCACAAGAGTTTTCTTTTCAATACTTTGAGGAGCTGTCGCATACTCAGTATTATGAGTTCTCCCGTCTGCCTCTACCCAAGTATAGTATTTCCGCTTTTTCTCTTTTTCTGATAAGGGATCAATTTGATACGCAACAGATGCAATCCTATTATCCTCCGCAACATAATCTGAAAGAGACAGAGATTTATAGCGTTCAATTTCAGCCAGAGTAACCCTGTTTCTTTCAATGAAGCTATTTCTCAAAACTCCGTTCTGATCAATCCATGAATAGTAATCATCAGCCCAAACCAATATAGGAAAAAGCAAAAAAATCAGCGTCAACTTACGCATATTTGATCAAGTGTCTTCTCTTCAAGTAAATACAGAACAAAGAAATAATCAGCCCCCAACCAAGGGAACCGCCTCCTCCAAGTTTTTTCACCGAAGGCTCATCACGCACAAAGTCTCCCTGATCACCAATTACTCCTGGATCAACAATCGTTCCATTTGCTAAATGATCTTCGTCATTCGGCCCACCATCTGTGATACTGATTTGAACACAATCATTACCCAATCTCAGCTCGCTTATGTATCTCGAAGAACCAGGCTTTGGACATGCTCCATTTATTGATGCTGCAGAACCTAATGAATCACTACCAGAAGTATCAAATTCTACCCAAGCTCCAGACACATACTTATAAATGGTACTACTGACAGGTAATCGCTCTTCTAGCTTAATCACCACTTTCGCCTGCTCTCCTGGTTGCGACAAACCTTCAATAACAAAACCTATAATATTAGAAGGTTGTATCTTAGTCGGGATTGTAGGGCCAAATATTTCAGAATACATCTCTGACATATATTCATATTGTGTTTCATCTAAATCAACCCCATCGCTTGACTGATCATCAGGAGGAGGTAACGCCTTACCAGTAATTAACTTATAGGTTTCTTCGGTCAAACGAATTAATGGCAATGAAGATCCTTTCGTTACTAAGTTATCAGGTAAAGAAAGACTGTAGTTAGAATGTGTTTCCATAACCACTTTGTGACCATCGCTTGTGATAACACTGGAACTGTCATTGTTCGTACCAGAATAATCTGCAATGGCATCGAGATCAAAATCAGGTAGCGGCCCGGAAGCTCTACTCTCTACAAACAAAGATAACTCTTTTCTGATAGGTAATCGTTGCCCTACAGCATCAGAAACAACCACCACAACTTTGTATACACCGTCAATCAACCCTGCTGGTGAAAAGATAAATTGCGTAGGATCTGACTCCAGTCTGACCAGAGATGAATCACTGTTTGACCAATCAATTATGCCTTCCATCCCATCAGGAAAAGTGACATCTAAATTAACTTCAACGATACCTGAATTAGAATCCAAGAGACGAGTAATTATAGAGCTTTGCTCCACACTTAAAGAGACTTTAGGTGCTAGCGCTTCTTCTGTTTTTATAACATATGCAGTTTCATTACCCGAACGTACGATACCATCACTGACATTTTTAACTACTATTTGGGCCGAATCTTCAAAGGTGTAATTTGTACAAATTAAACGCCCTTGATTTATTGTCAGCTTCAAATCTTGTTTAGTCTGTTGAGACATCGGTGTTTCTTCATCATCCGATACCGATCCTGTAAAGTTGAACTCGCCGGGGAGTTTACTAAACTCTACAGGGCCAATCTCCAGGTTAACCTCTAGCGGATAGACATAACTGTTGCCGTTTAACTCCAGACAGACACTTGACTCACCATCTTGCGTGTATATATAAGGATCTTTAAAGTTAAGTCTAGGGCGAACATTAATTAGCTGTGTCTTTGTCGTAACATTCTTAGCATCATCCTCAGTCGTCCATTTAATTAAATGTCTTCCCGGCTCAAACCAATAATCATCAACATCACTAAACACATCAAACTCTTTAGTAGAACCAGCATCTTTTCCTACTGGTGTCTCAATATCTACATAAGTCAATTTACCACTACTATTAATAGTGATCTTATTTATTCCATGAATAGTAGGAGGATTATCATCAACGTTAGGGTTCAGACCTAAAATATACTCCATTACATTGGTAATACCGTCGTTGTCTTTATCCTGACTTGCATCTGAAGCATCTAACCAATTAAACCCATTTGCCATTTCGAAAAGGTCAGGCATACCATCAGAATCATCATCCAAGTCCGCATTATCTCCAATACCATCACCATCGGTATCCACCGACTCCGCAGGATCGTTCGGGAAAGGATCTTCATCATCTTCAACACCATCAGAATCAGTATCTTTGGACGTTGGACTGGTGCCTTGGGTAAACTCGTCTAAGGTAGTGAGATTATCCTTATCAGGATCCCCTAAAGCGTCAGGAATACTTGAATCGGATGGATCAAAACCATTCTTTAATTCGAAAAAGTCATTAAACTCATAGGTATCAGCATCCGAGTTTTTCGTTTTATCCGCAAAAAAGACATTACGTATTTTAAATACATTTTGAACTCCGCCTGCACTACCGTCACGATTCGCAAACAATTGAACAATTGTTACATGATTAGGAATTGTGATTTCTACCGTTTGCCAATCAGGGGAAGCACTCAATTGTTGAGAAAAATTGCCATCTTCATAAAATTTTAAACTATCGCAGCACCCTGTTTCATGATCATAAAGCACTTCCATATGTAAAGTAGCGGCTGTTTTAGAATTCGTTAGGATTGACAAATCGACTTGAGTAAATTGTGGAACATACGCTTCCAGTTCACCATTGTTATTAACATTCCAATACTTGTCGAAGTCAGAAAACAAAGACTTAATTTTCGGTAAACTTGCTAATTCTGAAAAGTCGTAATCTATATTCTTTAAATCATTGAGATCATATCGATAGAAATCTACCAGGTTTTGAGACAAATCAGTCGGTGTATTGGGATCTGTATTTCTAGGATACTCCCAACGATCTTGTGTCCCATCACCATCAATGTCAGACAAAGTATTCGGAGTAAATAGATCAAGATTGAATGCTAGCTCCCAGCCATCAATGATGCCATCACTATCTGAATCTTTAGATAACGCAAGCGTTCCATTCTGCAGCTCAAGATCATCAGATAAACCATCATTATCAGAGTCTTTGTTGCCAGCAGAAGTACCTATTAGGTATTCCTGTAAGATGGTTAATCCATCTTCATCCGTTAAATCCGATCCTTGCTCTTCTTCCCAAAAGTCATTAATACCATTACTGTCAGCATCAATCAGCGCTAAACATCCATCCTTGGCAGTACAACTCAACGAGTCAAGAGACATAACCTCAATATCATCCAGAAGGGCCGCACCTTGTTTACCCTCTGTATTTTTATATCGATAGATATATAAGCCTAGTGCCGGCTGTACAAAACTTTCACTTGATAAATCAAAGTATAAGTCAGAGCCCTCCCATACACCTTGCATGGAATTCAACCGAGTATAGTTATTTAATTCAGTATTTGGATTAGCAAGATCAATAGCTTTATAGTAAATAGCATAATCTTCAGACATAAAATGATTAAGCTTAACAAGCCATCTGTTAGAAGTACTTTCTGGAAGTAATAGAGTAGTCAAGCTGCGCTGATATTTACGTAACCCAGATAGCTCCAACGCAGCGGAACCATTATTTGCGTGACTATTTAAATTACGATTTAACGCAGTTTGACAAATACTTGTCCCCCCCCAAAACCGAAGTTCACCTGAATTTTCATAACCTTCAAATGTCAGCCGGGAATACACCGATTCCGATTCTTGATCTGTTTCTTGATCTGTTTCTTGATCTGTTTTTGCGCCAAAAACAGTAATTCGTTTTTCCCATGAGTTGGACTTAATGTAATCACTTATTTGACCGTCCTCGGGATTCAAAGGATCAAGAGTGATTAAATCATTAAAATCAGATTGAGCAATTTCCCATAGATCTGACAGCCCATCGCCATCAGTGTCATATTTTCTAGGATCGGTACCATAAACGTTTACTTCTTTCCCATCTTCGATTCCGTCACCATCAGAATCACGTCGATAAGGATGAGAACCTATTTGGTATTCTTCAAGGTTAGTTAGACCATCATTATCCGAATCAGCTGAGCCTGCATTCAAACTCCATAGCATTTCATCATAATCACTATAACCATCACCATCAGAGTCTAAATTTGTCCCGCCATATACTATGAGGTCAATTACTGCCCTACCCTCACCATTAGTACTAACACCTCTGGTGTATATCCATTCAATCTTATGAGGACCTGCTGATATCTCAAACTCATACAACCGAGAATGAGTATTTTTAATTTCAACAATCTTTATATCATCCACATAAAATTCAAATTTATCATCAGGATCTTGACCATCGATATAAGCCTCAAAAGCAAACTTACCTGACTCAAGAAAATTTAAGACTTTAGACACAGTCCCTTCGGACTCAGCCAGAATATTTGTAGAAACCAGCCCCCCACCAAATGCCAGAGGACTAAAACTAGAAGTATCAAAACGACTATTAATAACACTATTTGAAGAAAAGAAGGGCTCACGTAGATAAAGAATGTTTGAAATATCATCTGAAGATTGTGAGTATATTGTAGATATAGGAGTTACTACGGGAATAGTACATTCACTAACAAGTTGCTCTGAAGCTGTTGAATCATGTGCAGTTATATCAAAGCCTGATCGATCAATTACTGAGCCATAATGTTGTTCACCAACATAACCTAATACAACATCACCTAACGAAGACTCAACCTCTGTATTCTCTTGGATTTCCTCATCACCACCAGAACCTCCAAACACCAACTCTTCGGTAATGACCTCACCATTTTCTCCATAGTCGAATCTATCAATTGAAACTTGGGTAGTTAAGTCAATTGAAATCCCTGCTGCGAAAATAGCCTGAGACAATAAGATTAAGAAGAATGAAAAAGCTGTATAAATAAATCTAACTAAAGAACTCGACATAACACTCACCTAAAATTTTGTCCTAAAGGTCATACCAGCTAAAACAAGAGTTAGCTTTGTTTCTACATCCATTCCAGCGTAGGGGTTGTAAACCAAGTTGGTAACCGAATCAATATTCAAACCATCACTGGTATCAGCAGGAATATATTCTTTAGATTGAAGAAACGACAAATCAAAACTCAACTCGGTGTCCTTATCCCAGGTGTAGCCCAAACCTGTACTAAAGAAATGAACATCACCAAGAGGCGCAAGAATATTACGTCTATCGTCTGGCACTGAAGAACGACGTGGTTCATAGCCAATGCGAGTTTTTAAACGAGAGGTAATTTGATGCTCAAAGCCAATTCCCCATGACCATACACTTTTATAATCAAGACCAATTTTCAGAGAACGGGAGCCCACATTATTAGGTGAAAGAATTTGACCAGCCCCTGTAATATCCAGTGGTTTATCAAGCTCAATAACGAACGCTTCCCACTCGTCATAATCTGTATAGCCGATATCAAATGTAAAGGTATGATGAGGCGTTAATTTAAGCTTCACACCTGTCTGAAAGTGCATAGGATAAGTCAGATCCATGGACAGATTCCCACGATCCATATCAACACCTCGAGGCAAATTGAAAATAGCCCCAGTGATTGAACCAAAAATGGAAGAGTTAAAAACCTGCCAAAAGCCTGTAAAATCAGATGAATAATCTAACTCGTATTTACCACTCAAAGACATATCAGATGAACTTTGATAAGTTGCACCCCACGCAAACCAGTCAGTTGGTTCCCACAAAACCCCCACATTAAAGGTCGGCGATAAACGCTCCTCCATTTCCACAGTCAACTCACCTGCATCACGAAACGGACCAACACGACCACCACACAAAGTCAGTAATGGAGCCAATGGATCATCACCCCCGCCCCCTTCTTCACAACCAAAAGCATCCTGTAGCATATCAGCCATCGCGACTAAAATATTTGGTGTACGCATATCTTGTTGTAGGTACAAACTCTGGTAGGACATGCCAAAAGACGCACCAAAAGACAGCTCATCACTATACTTATATGCGATGGAAGGTGAAAAATAAGTTAATCGTGTCAAAGCTAACTCTTCACCTTGATATTTACCTGGATCATCACCTGCTCTTTTATAGCCAAACGCAAAGGGAGCATATATACCACTTGCAAAGGTTAGCTTTGAACCTGGTGGTTGAATTGAAATCCCAGTACTAGGAAGAGTAGCCATAGGCAACTTAGGTGCCTGATAACCAAGAACAGGAGCATACAATGCAATGGTCGTAGTCAAGCTTTTAGTATTAGCAACAGGATCATCATCCTCATCAAGCCCAAGCAACTCGTAATCTTCCGGAGCATGAAACTTAGCACTTAACCGCATTGCAACGTTGGTAAGACTTGCTTCTAACTGACGACCATCTAACTTGGTCAAACCAGCTGGATTAAAGTGTATAGATTCAACTACACCTTGAGGATTGGCGGTAACCGCATTTCCTTGTGAACGCGCATGCGGACTAATTGTTAAGTTCTGCCCCATTTGAGCAAAACTGTTCAGAGGAAATAGGCAATAGAAGACCGTAACCAGCAATGCCGCTAGTGTGTTAAATCTCATTGAGGCTATCCTAATTTATTATTCTTATTAATTATTGTTCTGAGCTTGAAAAGTCTTTCAATCCCGAAATATCCAATGGCATTGATATACCCACAACCATGTCTGGTGAGTCTTCGGTCAAACCAAAACCAGTATTGATATTCATAATTGTAGAATGGTCAATCCGGATACCTAAAGCAAAGTTCATAACCCCACTAAACTGCTGCCCTAACTCGGCCTTATTATCCAGGACAGTTACAACCTCAACAGGATCATCTTCTGTTCCGACATTACGTACTGTGCGGGTATCTACGAAATCAAAAATCGTTGAGTCACTATATGACCCCTGGACAGAAGCAGTCAAAGAAACATCATATGATAGCGAGTATGCAAAACCACCAGATAATGAGTAAGAATCACCAGGATCAACCGCCTCAAGAATTCGACCACTTCTGGCCTGATACAGATCTTCAACGATAAAGTTATGCGTATAACTTAAAGATCCGAACAGTACTACAGGGTCCAATACTTTGGATGCACTTCCACCAAAGCCTAATGAATAATATCCACTACCTGTGGAAAGTTCCTCATCGATCTTAATCTCGTATGGACTCTCCCCAGTTTTTGTACTAAAGGTTGCAAACAATGTTTTATTAAGTTCTCCAGGAACTACAGCCCAGGGCTGCCAGCGAAGACTCAAAGAAATATCACCTAAAGCGTAAGAATTGATGTCTTCAGTCGTTTCAAACTTAGCCACCAAAGGAAGACTAACACTTGCCGTTAAGTTATTTAAAAGTCCGTAATCGAAAGTAAATGTATTAGTGAAACTATGATTAGCAGAGGTACTTGTATCTGCGGCAATAATACGACCACTCTGGATATCCAAATCAATACTCTGATCTGCAAAGTAGCTGTAACTAAAACTATAGTTTAACGCCATACCGCCTTTTTTAAGTAAAGAGTAATTATTTTCAGCTGCTTCAAAAACTTCTTCTAGCGCCTTTTGCGAATCAGAATCATCTGATTTCTTTGTTAGGGCTTCACGAGCAGCAGACTTAGCCTCTTCCTTAGTTGCAGCATACAAACCATGTGAAAAAACTAATCCACTGGTCGTAATCAAAGTAATGAGCACCTTGCCAATCACTTTAGTCTTCATATTTATCTACTCTCTAATTTTTATAATTATTTTCGTTTAAAGTAAATTCGACCTTCAGGAGGGTTTGCTTTGTAAGTCTCTTCAGAAACTTCACCTGATGTATCAGTCGTAATTTCCCTATATGTTTGAATACCGCCAAAAGCCGTTTCGGTCTGATGTTCCATACTTGTAATAAATTGCGGAAATTCATGGAAAGCAACAACATTAATTGTTGATTCACTAATATAACGAAGATCCTCATCTTTCAACTTAAGGGCATTCACCGGCTCTCTATCACCAGGAAATACAATAAACAGTACATTTCTGTCCCATATTTCCTCAAATCTAGTCAATGTAAAACTTAAATTCCCGAGTGATGGATCTGCAAGAAAAACACGACCATCAAGAACATCCCTTACAACAACAAAGTGCTTAAAGCCTGCATATTCAATTGGAACAATAGCTGGATGTTCTAATTCAACTAAATCATCAATACTCGCTTTAAAGCCACCAGCAGGGTGACCTAATGCAGTCACTAATCGCTTCATGTCCAACAAGGAAAACCCTCGTCGCTCTACAATTTTTTCCGTCTCACCATACTCAAGCAGACCTTCCATCACATGACGCTCCTGAAAGTTCCTACCAAGGTAATAATCAAGAATTGTAGTTAAAGCGGCTGACCCACAACTGTAATCATATGCCTGCCTAACCATATTTCGATAGCGCATAGCCGCCAAAGGCTCAACATTTGTGTGATCAGTAAATGAAGGGACATATTGATTACCTGATTGTTCAAAGTAAACAACATCTCTTGGTTTCTCTTCTATATCTGCTACATAGAAGGTGCCATACAAGGCGACGAGAGATCCGAGAAGAATAATTATCATGTGAAACGCTTTCTTATTATTAGAGTTACTACACTATAGTACATACTGTACCAAAAATTGTATTAAGCGTTTCACATTTTTATACAAAAGAAAATTTAAAAGAGTCAGACGATGACTACTTGAACATAACCAACGGTTTATTCTCTGTAACCATTTTTTTGGTATGCACAACTAAGTTTTCAGTTTCTTCATTTTCTGTGATTGGTAAAAATCTAAGCATTCCGACTTTCTGAGCATGCTCCATTTCAAACATCAACCCTTGATGTTGAACCTCATCCACAGCCAATGATGAATAGAAACAAATCAAAATCGCCCTTGCTTCACCTGCTTTAGCAGTCTGAACCGCCATATCTCTTAACTTGAAAACTTGTCGATCAACAGAAACATTCTTAGCTTCCTCTCCCTGGGGAACATAAACAACTCCCAACTCACCATCCTGCTTAACAAGCAACATAAAAGGAGGAACCTGTCTTGACTCACCAAGCTGAGTCAACGCAGTCTTCATACCGTTCTTCATTAGAAGATTAAAATCACGCTCAACCACCTGCTTTGACTCATCAGAAAAAGCTAAAGCAGAGAAAAACATCATAAAAATAGAGAAGGCACTCAACATTAATTTCATTATTTTTATTCCTTTAGAATGCTATGTTATAAAAATTTATAATACCGATTAAAACTAACCAATTGAAGTAACAATAAGTTAATCAAACACAAAAAAGCCGCCCGAAGGCGGCTTTTTCAATACTTACTTTAAAGCAATCAGATCAACTTAGTGACCGTATACTTTCAAAGTAGTACCAGATACGTCCAAGTTCTCCATGTGGATTGTACCAATTGTTTGAGATACACCACCTACAGAACCCATACCAACAGTC
>NZ_BSNM01000026.1 GCF_030159995.1 Litoribrevibacter albus
AACCGGTCCGCGCCGATGGTAGTGTGGGGTCTCCCCATGTGAGAGTAGGTCATCGTCAAGCGCCTTATACTAAAAGCCCTGATGCTAACGCATCGGGGCTTTTTTATTGCGCGGAAAAAATGCGCTAAGAAACAGTTCCTTGCTGACTGGATGCTGAAAAGCCCAGCCTCTAATCCCTAATCCCCGATAAGTTCCAAAACCTATAAGGCAAACTCATTGGGCCAAAGGTAAACAGGGTATTCCTAACAAGACGCGACCTTAAAATCAAAAATCAGGATCAGTAGCTTAGGCAATCTGTCTTTGATGTGTGAGCTTTAAAAGAAAAGGGAGGAGGTCGCTAGAAATTAAGTATGGGTTAATTAAATCGACGAGTGCGTAAGGTAGCAGGTTGAGAACCTGAACAGCATTCATGTTATTGGTATAACTGCGCATTAATAAACTTAGGATCAAAGCCATAGCTCATCTGCTTATTTATTATGAGCAAAGGTACTCCTCTTCCTTTGATTCGTTCAAAAGCTGATAAAGCTTCAGGGCTTGTTTCGATATCTAGCTCTACATATTCTATTTTGTGTTCAGACATATATTGTTTCGCGTGTATGCAAGCAGGGCAGTATGTTTGAGTGAAAATGAATACTTTATTTTGCTGCTGAGTATGGTTGTCTGGAATTTCTTGATTGTTTTGGGCAAAGATTGGGCCTGCTGAACTAATCATGGTTAATAGAAAGGCTAACCGAAGCATGACTCTGTACCGATTTAAGAGATATTAGTTCTTTAGTTGGCGTCATCGGGATTTTGTTCCACAAAGCAGTCTTACTGCTTTATAATCGCTTGTTACACTTTAGTCGAGATGACTATCAGAAGTTTTCTATCGTCAACCAATATAACAACAGTGAGTTTGTGATGAGTAATGATCGAGTAATTATTTTCGATACCACTTTGCGTGATGGAGAGCAAAGTCCGGGCGCTTCAATGACGAAGTCAGAAAAGCTGAGTATCGCGAAATCACTGGAGAAAATGAAGGTTGATGTGATCGAGGCGGGGTTTGCGATTGCTAGCCCTGGCGACTTTGAGTCGGTGAAAGCTATTGCTGATTCAGTGAAGGACAGTACGATTTGTAGCTTGTCCAGAGCCCTTGATAAAGATATCGATAGAGCAGCTGAGGCGTTAAAAGGCGCTAATTCAGGTCGTATTCATACGTTTATTGCGACGTCGCCTATTCATATGGAGCATAAACTTCGTATGCAACCGGATCAGGTGGTTGAGCAAGCTGTACATGCCGTGAAGCGTGCTCGTAATCATGTTGCCGATGTTGAGTTTTCGTGTGAAGACGCAGGTCGTTCTGAAATTGACTTCTTATGTCGAATTATTGAAGCGGCGATTGATGCTGGTGCGTCGACAATTAATATCCCAGACACTGTGGGCTATGCCATTCCAGAACAGTTTGGTCAGACCATTAAAACTCTGATCGAGCGTATTCCGAATTCCGATAAAGCCATTTTTTCTGTGCATTGTCATAATGATTTGGGCTTGGCTGTTGCTAACTCCTTGTCTGCTGTACAGAACGGTGCGCGCCAAGTCGAGTGTACGATCAATGGCTTGGGTGAGCGTGCTGGTAATGCGTCTCTTGAAGAAATCGTAATGGCGATCCGCACTCGTAAAGATCTGTTTAATATCGAGACGGCGGTTGATCCTCAGTTTATTGTTCCTACGTCGAAGTTAGTTTCTTCTGTCACTGGTTTTGCGGTACAGCCTAACAAGGCGATTGTTGGTGCGAATGCCTTCGCTCATGAGTCTGGTATTCACCAGGATGGTGTTTTGAAGCACCGTGAAACCTATGAAATTATGTCCGCTCAGGATGTGGGCTGGAACACTAACCGTATGGTGCTCGGTAAGCATTCTGGTCGTAATGCGTTTAAGACTCGTCTTGAAGAGCTTGGTCATACCTTTGAAACAGAAACTGAATTGAACCATGCCTTCGCTAATTTCAAGGATCTAGCGGATAAGAAGCATGAGATCTACGATGAAGATCTTCATCTTTTGGTGAGTGATAATGCCGCCAAGCACTTTGAAGATAAGTATGAGTTAGTAAGCCTTAAAGTTACTTCGTGCACGGGTGAAATCCCTGAAGCTGAAGTTGTTATTTCTATTGATGGTAAAGAGGCTAAAGGCGTGGCTCAGGGCAGTGGTCCTGTTGATGCAAGCTTTAAAGCCATCGAATCTATTGTTGCCTCTGGTTCTGAATTGCAGTTATATTCTGTTAATGCCATTACTTCTGGTACGGACTCTCAAGGTGAGGTAACGGTTCGTTTGGATCACAGTGGTAAAATTGTGAATGGTCTTGGTGCTGATACCGACATTGTCATTGCATCTGCAAAAGCGTATTTACATGCTTTGAATCTGCTTGGTGCCAAGGTCGTAAGAGAGCATCCTCAAACGGCTGAAGGCGTTTAATCGCTTATGGATCAGCAGGTTCAGGAAGCCTATTTAAGTGCTATGGGGGTATCTTTATGGTATCCCCGCTTTACGTTGCCTAATGCTCCTGAGCTTGATTGGCCTGTCGATGCGATCGAACAGACTCCCGCCTCTGAACCATCTGCTGTTCTACAGCAGGCAGCATCGTTAGATACGGTTCAATCACAATCATCGAGTAGTTCTCTTTCTCAAATTAAGTCTTTGATCGGTGATGAAGAGGAAACCGGCACTGCGCCTTTGCCTTCCGATAAGTCGTCAAAAGTTGAGCCCTCTCCGTCGAATAGTAAACCTGCTACTGCAACTGAGGTTGTCCCTCCTTTTGGTTTCCTATTTTTTAGATATGCTTTGGGCGTCTCGGTAGTGGTGTCTGTGCGTGATAATGAGCCTCTCTCGTCAGTAGAACTTAGGTTTTTAGAGGCGGTGATTGGATACCTAGGGGTGCCTACCACTCCAGAATTTAATCACAGAGTTTCCTGGCCTTTGGTAAAACAGTCGCCACAATTCAGCACTCGTGAGTTTTTTGAAGACAGTATGAAAGCCTTGTTTAATAAACAGGCAGTAGGATTTGGTGTTAATACGTATCTGTTATTTGGACAACGTCTTTCTCAAGAACTTTCCGGGTTATTAAAAACGCTATCTTCTGACGATCAATCTGTTCAGGTGGTCTCATCGCCTGAATTGCCAGAATTATTAACCTCTGCTGATGCTAAGCGTGCGTTATGGAAACAACTTCTTCCGATAAAGGCCTAAATGGCTCCATTCTTGTTCGTGATGCTTCTGTAGAAGACATATCAGACGTTCTGGTGGTCGAAGCCAGTGGCTATGATTTCCCTTGGTCTGAAGCCATCTTCAGGGATTGTTTTAAAGATTCTTATACCTTCTTGGTGTTGCTCTGTGATGATCGGATCGTCGCTTATGCCATTATTTCGGATATTGTGGGCGAAGCGCATCTTTTAAATATCTGTGTTCATCGAGACTTCAATCGCAGAGGTTTAGGTGCACATCTTCTGCATGAAGTGATTAAGCGTGCCCGAACTCAAAAGTGTTACTCGATTTTGTTGGAGGTACGAGAGAGTAATCTCGCTGCTAAGCTGATGTATGAAAAGTTTGGTTTTTCGATGATTGGCGTGCGGAAAAATTATTATCCTGCGGCAGATGGTCGAGAGGACGCGTTGATGTACCAACTGGATGTGCCTGACCTGTCTGTGGATGAGCAGGTTTAATTGTTTGTCAGTATAAGAGTTTCTCTCTATGTACCTCTCTGTTTCTGATTTTCCATTTCTTCTTAATCTACTCCTACTTGGCTTAATTTTATTACAGCTCGTTATCGCATTGAGAAGCATCGATTGGGCGGCATTATTTGTCTATCGCCATAGGCAGCATCTGGTGCTTGGGGCTTGGGTTATTTCCTTTTCTTTATGGCAGTTGAGAGGGTGGTTTGACGACAGTGCTGCAATTCATATTTTAGGGATTAATCTCATGACGCTGGTATTGGGTTGGGCTTTTTCAACCTTGATTGTCATCGTTAATACGTTATTGCTTGTTGCTGTCGGTGTGAATGAATGGGATTTCTGGGTGTTGAATACCTTTTATTGGGGATGCCTACCTATACTTGTTTCGCTATTGTGTTACCGACTGGTGGTGTATTGGTTAGAAAATCCCTTTGCCTATATCTTCCTTTGTGGGTTCTTCGGAGCTGTGGCGACATTAATTATTCCGGCCGGTTTATTATGGCTGAGTCTGTTTTTGGTTGGCTCACCGGTCAGAGAGATAGTACTTACTTACCTGGAGTACTCCCCTGTTATTTGTATTCCTGAAGGTGTTCTTAATGGCATGTTATTGGTGAGCTTTGTTATCTTTTTACCTGATTGGGTGAAAACCTACGATGAGTTGCGATACGAGAGAAATTCAAAAACGCGTTACAAATAGTGCTTCTAGGCGTCAATAGATATTAAGGTGTCGTATTTTATTAATGTTTCAAAATGTAACCAACCTATAATTGTCCCTGAGCATTGGCGCTAGAGTGTGAAGCACTCAAGTGTCTGTCACATAGAACCTTAGTTTCCATCCTCGCTTAGGTTCCTTAAGCCGACGTAGTTTACGTCGGCTTTTTTTATGGGCATGCTGTCTAAGTTCGAGCTGTAATCTATAAGAACAATAATCGCTTCGGATTTGAAATTAGCTTAGGAGAAAGCTATATGAAACTCGCTTATAAAGTTCATGGACTGGTTGTTGTCTCATTGTTAACTGCGTGCAGTAACAGTGACGATAGTCGTAGTGTTTCGTCGTTGGATGATCGGTTATCATCCGTTATTCAATCTAATGCCTTAACGGGCGATCCTTCTGCAGGGCGCGATCTGGTTTCTATTAATGAGCCGATTGCACAGTTAGGGATGAAGTTGTTTTATTCCAAATCACTTGGTGGTGATCAGGATGCAGCATGTGTCAGTTGTCACCATCCTGCGTTAGGCGGTGGCGATGATTTGTCTTTGCCGATAGGTGTTGGCGCAGATGTGCATGACCTTTTGGGGCCAGGGCGTACACATGGCGGTGGTGATGTTGAGCCTACCGTTCCTCGTAATGCTCCTACGACCTTTAATATCGCGTTATGGGATGAAGTTTTGTTTCATGACGGTCGTGTCGAAAGTTTGGGTAAAACAGCAGGAAAGAATGGCGCTGATGGCATTGGGATTCGTACGCCCGATAGTGCTTTTGGCAGTTCCGATCCAGAAGCAGGCCCTAGTTTAACGGCTGCTCAGGCTCGTTTTCCTGTGACGTCTGCTGCGGAAATGCGCTCTGATTATGAGTTGGGTGGTACGAATGCTCAATTACGTGCTCGGTTACAGGCGCGTTTAAGAGATGAGGCGCCCAGTGCTGGTGAGATTGATGTTGATGGAGCAGATGAGGATGGCTTAAACAACTGGGTGTCGGCGTTTGAAGAGGTATATGCCGCCACGGTGCCTTCCGCTGATATCATTACGTTTGATCGTGTTACGGAAGCAATCGCTGCCTACGAGATATCTCAGGTCTTTGTTGATACGCCATGGAAGTCTTATGTAGAAGGTAATAAGTCGGCTTTATCTGATTCTCAGAAGCGTGGTGCATTGGTTTTCTTTACCTCAATTGCTGATGGTGGAGCAGGTTGTTCTTCATGTCATTCTGGTGACTTCTTTACTGATGAAGCCTTCCATAATTTAGCGATGCCTCAGATAGGAGAAGGCAAGGGCAATGGTGTGAGTGGTCGTGATGATTTTGGCCGTATGCGAGAAACCTCTTTGGTTTCTGATCAATACGCGTTCCGCACGCCTACCTTATTGAATATCGAGCATACCGGGCCTTATGGGCATTCAGGGGCGTATGAGACGCTTGAGGATGTAATTCGACATCATTTAAATCCTTCAGATGCTATTGATGATTACTTTGCCGCTGGCGGTCAGTGCAGTAATTTGTCTCAGTTGGAAGGGGCCAGTTGCGAAGATATCAGTGGCGATGTTGCAGAGTCGAATACGCGGTTGGCGCTTGATAAGCTAGAGACCGATATGACCGCTGGATTGTCCTCACTTATTGAAACAGAACTATCGGATCAGACGGTAATGGATTTGGTCAGCTTCATGACAGCGTTGACCGACCCTTGCTTGGAAGATGCGATGTGTCTGAGTCAATGGATTCCTGAATCTTCCGACAATACCATTGATGGTAACCAGATAAACGGTGAGGATGAAAACGCTTCGCCATTGGTTGTTAACTAACGTCCGTTTTGTATATGCACACCACTTGGTCTAAGTGGTGTGTTCTTCGTCATTCTATTCTTTCGTTCAGTTATCCCAAGACATGGCAAGATGCTATATAATTGCCCGAATTTTAAATTGTTGTGGATAGTTTAGATGTCTAAATTTGCTGCTGAAGTGGATTCTCGCAGAACATTTGCGATTATTTCTCACCCGGATGCGGGTAAAACCACCATTACCGAAAAGCTGTTGTTATTCGGAAACGCCATTCAGGTTGCGGGAACTGTAAAAGGTAAGAAAGGCACCCGTATGGCAACCTCTGACTGGATGGCAATGGAGCAGCAGCGTGGTATTTCCATTACAACTTCCGTGATGCAGTTTCCATACAACGGTCGTACCGTAAACCTACTGGATACACCGGGGCACGAAGACTTCTCTGAAGATACCTATCGAGTTCTTACTGCCGTTGACTCTGCCTTGATGGTCATTGATGGTGCGAAAGGGGTTGAGGACCGAACCATTAAATTGATGGAAGTGTGTCGTCTGAGAGACACGCCGATCTTTACCTTCGTAAATAAGATGGATCGTGAAGTTCGTGATCAGATTGAAGTCATGGACGAGATCGAAGACATCCTGAAGATTCAGTGTGCTCCGATTACCTGGCCGATCGGCATGGGGAAAGCATTCAAAGGTATCTATAATTTATACACGGATACCATTCATGTGTTTGAGCCTGGAAAAGGGTTAACCATTCCGGATGATGTTCGTGTAGAAGGTTTGGAATCGGACGAAGCGAAAACTTTGTTGGGCGATCTATACGATGATTTCGTTGAAGAAATCGAGTTAGTGCGTGGTGCCAGTCATGAGTTTGATTTGGACGCGTATCAACAAGGATTGATGACGCCGGTATTCTTTGGTACCGCACTGTCGAACTTTGGCGTTCGAGAAATGTTGAATGACTTTGTTGAGTGGGCCCCGAAACCTTTGTCGCGAAACACCGAGACACGTGAGGTTGATCCTCATGAAGAGGGGCTGTCTGGATTTATCTTTAAAATTCAGGCAAATATGGATCCAAAGCATCGCGACCGTATTGCCTTCATGCGAATCTGCTCTGGGCGTTATACCCGAGGCATGAAGATGAAACATGTGCGTATCGGGAAGGATGTAAAAATTGCGGATGCGGTTACTTTCTTGGCCGGAGATCGCTCCAATGTGGAAGAAGCTGTATCGGGTGACATCATTGGTTTGCATAATCATGGCACTATTCAGATTGGTGATACTTTTACTGAAGGTGAAGATCTGAAGTTTTCTGGTATTCCGCACTTTGCTCCAGAGCTGTTCCGTCGTGTTCGTTTGGCAGATCCGTTGAAGATGAAACAACTTCAAAAAGGTCTTCAGCAGTTGTGTGAAGAAGGGGCGACTCAGCTGTTTATGCCAACCAAAAACAACGATCTGATTGTTGGTGCGGTTGGTGTGCTTCAGTTTGATGTGGTAGCGCAGCGTTTGAAGGACGAGTATAAGGTCGAGTGTATTTACGAGCCGGTGAATGTGTTCACTGCGCGTTGGATTGATTGCGATGATGATCGCAAGCTTGAAGAGTTTAAGCGTAAAGCCGGCGATAACTTGTCGGTTGATGGCGGTGGGCATTTGACTTATCTGGCGTCTACTCGTGTGAACTTGGCGATGATGGAAGAGCGTTGGCCTGATATCAGCTTTAGGTCTACTCGGGAGCATTAATCGAGTCGAGGTAACCATGAGGTATTTCGATACGCATTGCCATTTGGACTTTGAGGTGTTTGATTCCTCTTTGGAATCGCTTTTGGTGGCGTGTCGGAGCTCCGGGATTGATAGGTTTGTGATTCCGGGAACCCGAGTATCCTCGATACCCAAGATTCGATCTATCCAGAAACAAAATGAAGGGGTGTATGTGGCGTTTGGCATACACCCTTTTTTTGTGGATGACGATTCCCTTTCGGACTTGCCTGAACTTGAACGCAATTTAATTTCCGCTGAATGTGACCCTTCGTTAGTTGCAGTGGGCGAAATTGGTCTCGATCGATTCTGTGATGCGGACTACGAACTTCAGTGTCGGGTATTCGAGGCTCAATTAGCTCTGGCCTTAAAGTTGGGCTTGCCTGTTATTCTTCACAACCGAAAAAGCGATCAACGTATTCTTGATGCTTTAACGAGATACCCAGTGAAGGGTGGTGTTGTACACGGGTTTTCAGGCAGTTATGAGACGGCAATGCGCTTTATTGATCGCGGCTTTAAAATCGGTATTGGCGGAGTGGTGACTTGGGAGAATGCTCGAAAAGTGCGAGATATGGTGGTTCGATTACCATTAGACGCGATAGTTTTGGAAACAGATGCGCCGGATATGTCACCCCAGTGGGCAAAGGGGCAGGTGAACTCGCCAAGCGAGCTTCCAGCAATTGCTCGGTATCTATCAGAGCTAAAGAAGATAGATTTAGCGATGCTTTGCGAGCAGCTGTATCGGAATAGTTGTGAGCTATTTTTTGACTGAAAGAACCTGACACGCCGTGCGTGGCAGGTGTTTTCTTATATTTGATCGGCTGCTTCAGACAGTTTTTCAACAATGGTGTCGCAGTACTTGGTTACCAGGAATGGAACAGTATTGGTGTTGTAGTTCTTGAAGGATGGCTCAATGAACCGCCATTTGCGATCAATGCTTCGAATGAGGTTTGAAATTTCTGGGTTGCCTTTGTGCATCTGACTGATACTTGCTAATTGTTCGGAGAATTTTCCAGCAAGCACGTCTGGTGTATCCATTTTCTCCTCGCCTTCAACATATAAACCAGCACCGCCAGTGGCAACAGAACGACGAACATAATCAGAGGTCATTTGTTGTAATAAAGTGGCTGCTTTTAATAGATCGTATTTCTTTGAATTGCCAGAAACTTCTATTTCTTTATCAATGATCTTATTCAGGGTTTTAAGAAGATTGAAACGTGCTTCATGAAGATCTGTAATGGCGTACTGGGATGTAAAACCTTCGGAAGCGATTTCATTCTTGCCTGCAAAAACGATGTAGTCTTTTGAAATGGCTAGTGACTCTTTGATTGCTTCGGCACTTTCTGGTGCATTGCTTTCTGACAGTTCTTTGCGTAAGCCGTTTAAATGAGAAATGTCTTGCTCTAATTTTTCTTGAATCAATGAATCGCCTTCATGCAGGGTTAATTGGTGAAAGCGTGTAGAAACCTGATAAGCGGCAAGTTGCATTTCTGTTGATGTTATCAAAGCCTGCTCATCGGCGATGGCAAAGGAGGCATTTGAAACAACAAAGCTAAGGAATAGGCTTAGTTTTGCAAAAAGGGAGATGTGTGAAGGGCGTGTTGTTGTTTTTCTCATCTCTTAACCTTTGGGTCTTTTATTATTAGAGTTTGGATTCGTACCTTTATATAGAAAGCTGAGAAGGGTTACAACCTTTGGGGCTTACATTAATTGTTTTTTGTTGTATACTCGCCGGCTCAGTTTCCCACACTGAAAGAGTCCGCTTTAAAGTTTGCAGATGCATGCCTATTTATGTAGAATGCCCTGCTTTTTAGAAACTGCCCAATCTAGGCTGGTAAGAATGAAAACTTTTAGCGCAAAACCAGAAACAGTTAAACGCGACTGGTATGTCGTAGATGCTCAAGGCAAAACCTTGGGTCGTTTGGCCACTGAAGTAGCAAGTCGTCTTCGTGGTAAACATAAGCCTGAATATACACCTCACGTTGATACCGGTGACTATATTGTTATCGTAAACGCTGAGAAAGTTGCTGTAACAGGTAACAAGGCTGCAGATAAAATGTACTACCGTCATACTGGTTATCCAGGTGGTATGCGTTCTGCTAACTTCAACGAAATGATCGAACGCAAGCCAGAAATGGTAATCGAGAAAGCGGTTAAGGGTATGCTTCCTAAAAACCCGCTTGGTCGTGCGATGTTTTCTAAGTTGAAAGTATACGCTGGTGCTGAACACCCACATGCTGCACAGCAGCCTCAAGAACTGGATATTTAACGGAAGTCTACTATGTCTGTAACACAATACTACGGCACAGGTCGTCGCAAAAGCTCTACTGCACGTGTCTTCCTAAGACCAGGTAGTGGTTCTATTACTGTAAATAGCCGCTCTCTAGATGAGTATTTCGGTCGTGAAACAGCTCGTATGGTTGTTCGTCAGCCTCTTGAGTTGACTGAAAGCCTAGAGAAGTTTGACGTGATTGTTACCGTTAAAGGCGGTGGTGGTTCTGGCCAAGCTGGTGCTATCCGTCACGGTATTACTCGTGCTCTTATGGCATATGACGAAACGCTTCGTCCATCACTACGTGCAGCGGGTTATGTTACTCGTGATGCTCGTATTGTTGAGCGTAAGAAAGTTGGTCTACGTAAAGCACGTAAGCGTCCACAGTTCTCGAAGCGTTAATTCGTTTCTTGGTGGAAAAAGGCACTTCTTTGGAAGTGCCTTTTTTTTGCCTGTTAATTCCTCTTTAATTGTTTTATATCAAGTCCTATTCGTCTTTAGTCGCTTGTATTGTAGGGTTATTTTCTATAGTATTCCGCGACTAAAATGAGATAACCATTGCGTGTTGAGTAGTTTGCTGTTTTCGGTGGATTATTTGGTATGTGGATTCAGAATACGGTTGGCTGATGGGAGATAACCTAGCATGAATCAAGACGGCGTAAATAAAGGGCGCCGACGCCTCCTTATAGGTGCAACATCTGCAGTTGGTGCAGTTGGTGCAGTAGGCGTTGCAACCCCGTTTGTGGCTTCTTGGAACCCGAGTGCAAAAGCAAAAGCTGCTGGCGCACCTGTGAAAGCGGATATTAGTAAACTGGAGCCAGGTCAGCAGATGATTGTTGAATGGCGTGGTAAGCCAGTTTGGATTGTTCGCCGCACCGAAGAAACCTTGAAAAACATTGAGAAATTGAACGACTCTGTTCGTGATCCTAATTCTGAGGAGCCACAACAGCCAGCTTATGTAACTGGTATTAATCGTTCTATCAAACCAGAAATTCTTGTTTTGGTTGGTATTTGTACTCACCTAGGGTGTTCACCGAAGTATCGTCCTGAAATCTCTCCTGCTGATTTGGGTGAAGATTGGTTGGGTGGTTTCTTCTGCCCATGTCACGGCTCTCGTTTTGACCTGTCTGGTCGTGTACTGAAAGGCGTACCTGCTCCAATTAACTTGGAAGTGCCGCCACACTCATATCTGAGTGACAACGTGATAATTGTCGGTGTTGATCAGGAGAGCGCATAATGAGTGACAAAAAAGGTTTGATGGCTTGGGTAGATGATCGTCTGCCGGTAACGGAAGCCTATGAAAAACACATGAGCAAATACTATGCGCCGAAGAATTTCAACGTATGGTATGTGTTTGGTGTGTTATCCATGCTTGTTTTGGTAAACCAGTTGCTTACCGGTATTTGGTTGACCATGAGTTTTGTACCATCCCAAGCGGGAGCGTTTGCTTCTGTTGAATACATCATGCGTGATGTTGAGTGGGGTTGGTTATTGCGTTATATGCATTCAACGGGTGCATCTGCATTCTTTATCGTTGTTTATCTGCATATGTTCCGTGGCATTATCTATGGTTCTTATCAGAAGCCTCGTGAGCTGATCTGGATCTTCGGTATGTGTATCTATCTTGCGCTGTGTGCGGAAGCATTTATGGGATACGTACTACCTTGGGGGCAGATGTCATACTGGGGTGCTCAGGTAATTATTTCATTGTTTGGTGCGATTCCTTACGTTGGTGAAGATTTAACTACCTGGATTCGTGGTGACTACCTGATTTCTGAAATTACTTTGAACCGTTTCTTCGCGCTTCACGTAATTGCTCTTCCTTTGGTAATCGTTGCATTGGTTGTTATGCACCTTCTTGCTCTTCATGAAGTTGGTTCTAATAACCCAGATGGCGTTGATATCAAGAAAAACCTAGATGAAAACGGTGTGCCTAAAGATGGTATTCCTTTCCATCCGTTCTACACAGTGCATGACTTGGTAGGTATTGTTGTTTTCCTATTTGTATTCTGTGGAATCATTTTCTTCATGCCTGAGATGGGTGGTTACTTCCTTGAGCATGCAAACTTTGAAGAAGCAAACCCTCTGAAAACACCTGAGCACATTGCTCCAGTATGGTATTTCACGCCTTTCTATGCAGTACTTCGTGCAGTACCGGATAAGCTGTTGGGTGTAATTGCTATGGGTGCAGCGATCGCTATCCTATTCGTTCTTCCTTGGCTAGATCGTAGTCCTGTGCGTTCAATTCGTTACAAGGGTATGTTGAGTAAGATTGCAATTGCACTGTTCGTAGTATCTTTCGTGGTACTAGGTGTGTGTGGTGCGCTTCCAGCATACGCTCAGCCACCATGGTTGGCGCCTGTGATGACAGTTGTGTATTTTGCTTTCTTCATTTTGATGCCTTGGTACACAAAGGCAGAGAAAACTAAACCAGTTCCAGAGAGGGTGACAGGCTAATGAAAAAACTAATCTCTGTATTTTTGTTAAGCATTGTTGCTCCGTTAACTGCGGTTGCATCTGGAAGTGGTTACCATTTAGATGATATGAAGCCTAACGTTTCAAATAAGGCTTCACTTCAGCGTGGTGCTCAGACATTCGTGAACTACTGTATGGGCTGTCACGAGATGCAATACTCTCGTTATGAGCGTGTTGCTGATGATCTTGAAATTCCGCATGAGTTGATGGTTGAGAATCTGATTTTTAATGATTCAAAAATTGGTCAGCTAATGACGAATGCTATGACTGTTGATGCTGCTAAGCGTTGGTTTGGTGCTGCGCCACCGGATTTGACGTTGGTTGCTCGTGTTCGTGGAGAAGATTGGTTGTACACTTATCTTCGTACTTTCTATGAAGACTCTACACGTCCATTGGGTGTGAATAACGAAGTTTTCCCGAACGTTGGTATGCCACACGTATTGATGGAGCTTCAAGGTCTGCAGAAGAAAGGTTGTGCTCAGGTTGCTGTTGATATTGATGTATTGACAGGTCAGGACATTACAGAAGAGCGTTGTGATGTGCTTTACCTTGCTGAAGAAGGTAGCCAGTCACCAGCAGAATACGAAGAGACAGTTTACGATCTTGTGAACTTCCTTGTGTACACTGCTGAGCCTATGCAACAAGAACGTGTGCGCATCGGTATTATCGTGATGTTGTTCTTGGTTGTGCTGTTTATCTGTGCTTATCTACTAAACCGTGAGTATTGGAAAGATATTCACTAATCATTAGTGGTATAGTTAGACTTAGTGATGGGTGTGCGGGCTTTTCCTGCACACCCTGTTTTTGGTTTTAATTAGGGGTGTTTTATGGGCGTAGTTGCCAAACGATCTTCTATGACGTTTTATTCTGACGGCGAAAGCCATTACAGCCATCGTGTACGCATTGTATTGGCTGAAAAGGGAGTTGCTGTAGATGTATTGGATGTAAATCCAAATAATAAGCCAGAAGATTTAGCCTCTCTTAATCCATACAATGAGTTGCCTACGTTGGTTGATCGTGAGTTGGTGTTGTATCAGCCAGAGATCATGATGGAATATTTGGATGAGCGCTTTCCGCATCCGCCTTTACTACCGGTCTATCCTGTTGCTCGTGCACAGAGTCGCCTATGGATGTATCGCATTGAGCGTGACTGGAGTCCTTTGGTAGATCAGATTTTGGCTGGTGAAGGTGATATTGACGCGGCTCGTAAGAGCTTGCAAGACAGCATTCTTGCTGTTGCTCCGATCTTTGAAGAAAAGCCTTACTTTATGAGCGATGACTTCACGGTTGTTGATTGTTTGGTTGGTCCTATCTTATGGCGTGTTAAGCAGCTTGGTATTGAGATCCCAGATTCGTTCAAAGGTGTTCATAACTATATGATCCGTATCTTTGATCGTGAGTCATTCCAGGCAAGCCTTTCAGAGGCAGAAAGAGAAATGCGTCTATAAGCGCTTGGAGCTATAGAATGACACCAAGTAGACCGTATCTGGTTCGAGCATTACAAGAGTGGATGGTGGATAATAATTTCACGCCATATATTGTTGTGGACGCTGGAGTTCAGGGCGTTCAGGTGCCTCAGGATTTTGTATCCGATGGTCAGATTATTCTTAATATCTCTCCTTCTGCAGTACGTGGTTTGATTATCAGTAACGATGCCATTGATTTTAATGCGCGCTTCGGTGGTGTGCCGATGCGAGTATATGTTCCGATTGTTGCTGTACTTGCCATTTATGCGCGCGAGAATGGTCAGGGGATGGTGTTTGGTGCAGAACCTGGTGCGCCTCAGCCCGACGATGATCCGCCATTGAAGCCTGTAGGAGTTTCGGATGAAAAAGCTCCTGATGCTCAGCCAAAAGCTAAACCTAGCTTGAAAGTAGTAAAATAAAAAAGGGCCTGATAAGGCCCTTTTTTATTTGTCATTGTTTGGTTAAATATACTCAAACAGCTTAACTATTTTCTCTACACCGTAAACGTTCTTGGTGATTTCTACTGCGTAGTCGCCTTCGTTCTTGCTTACCAATCCCATCAGATAAACCACCCCTTGTTCAGTGATTACCTTGACTCGGCTACTTGGGAAGTTTTCAGAAAATGTCATTTGAGTGGAGACTTTGGTTGTGATCCAGGCATCGTTATAGCGTGAAATCCAGGTGCTAACGCCTGCAATGTTAAGTTCGTTGTAAACTTTACGTACCGAGCGGGTTTTGGAGGCGACTTGTTCTGCGAGTGATTTGCTTTGTTGATCAGGAACTTCTCCTACGAGTAAGACAACTCCGTTGAAGCTAACGACGTCGATATTAGAATTACTGAGGGTTTCAGACGCTTTTCTTAGGTTAACTGAAATTTTGGTTTCTATATTTTCATCTTCGACAACAGTGCCTAATGTCCGGGTGCCTGAATATTCTTCAATTGGCCCCTCGGATGTTGCATCAAGTAGGCTAACGCAGCCGGTTAAACCAAATACCAGTATTAAAAAGGTAAGGTGTTTTCGGATTGTCATTGCGCTTCCTCAAACAGTTGATAGTCAATCAGATCGCATAGGCAGTGGATAATGCTGATATGCGCCTCGTGAATGATGGCTTTGATGTCTGATGGTACCCGAAGTTCAATGTCGTGTTCTGTTAGTAAGGTAGCAACACCGCCACCGTCGTTGCCTGTTAGAGCAATGACCGTTACTTCTCGATCATGTGCAGCTTGAATGGCCTGAATGATGTTGGGGGAATTTCCGCCGGTTGTAATGATGAACAGAATGTCGCCTGGTTGGCCAATCGCCTTAATCTGACGAGCAAACACTTCGGCAAAGTTAAAGGTATTTGAGATACCGCTCGCGACACAATTATCTGCACCTATGGTGATAGCTGGCAGCCCAGGACGCTCTTGATCATAACGATTCATAAGTTTGGATGATAATAGCTGGGCAATAGCAGAAGATGCGCCATTACCACAACATAAAATCTTATTATCGTTAATTAGACAATTGATCAACCACTGGCTTACTAAACAAATATCGTCGGTTAGTAGCTCTGCGGTATGCATTTTGGTTTCGATAACTTGTCCGAAATGCATTTGGATTCGATCTGTCAGGCTCATAGGTGTCTCTTTGGTGGTGCGTTAGAAGGCGTTTTTGATCCAGTTTATCGTCTGATCTTTATCTGTGTAGATGATACTGATTACATCAAATCTGCATAGGGTATTTTGATATTTTGAATTTGTCTGTAAAAATTTACTTGCTGTTCGACGAATGCGCATTTGCTTCTTAGGTGTGACTGTTTCTTCGGGTCTTCCGTGCTTGATGTTTGAGCGTGCCCTAACTTCAAAAAAGATCAGTATATCGCCGTCTTTACCAATTAGGTCTATTTCTCCTGATTTGGCATAAAAATTCGAGGAAAGTAGCTTTATTCCTTGTTTGATAAGGAAGTTCTTCGCATACGCCTCGAACTGATCCCCAATGGCTTTAGTTGACTTCAATGTTCGGGGGTGTTGTTTCATAGGGTTTTCCGTAGCGAACATAGCTGACAGGGAATTCGCGAATGAAACGAGAGGTACCGTCGAAATATATATTCGAGCCAAAAGCTTTCATTGGGTGGTTGTGCATAGTAATTAGATCGGAGAATTGGATGGCCATTTGGAATGCGTCTGCGCCCCAGCTGTACAATTTTGCTGAGTTTTCTGCCTTGGTTGGAAGGCTCTGGATGCCTAAGTCCTGAGGGGACCATCGGAAGTCAGAAAAAATAACACCTTCTAAATCCTTATCTCGTTTGCCTTTGTATAGCTGAGCACTGATGTCTGAGTTACTTAGTACGTCTATGTCATCGGCAAAGAAAAATGCCATCAGTGGGTTGGTTTGTCTGAGATCTTTATATTTTAGTGGTGAATAAATAAATTGAATGTCGTTGCGGCGTCTGGCGGTGTATTCAATAGGCGAGCGCAATAGTCGGCTAAGGTTCCGGGCACGGTTGTCACTCTTATCAATTTCCAGTGCTCTTTGGAGACTGGTGGCCCAATTAGTTTCATAACCTTGTATTTGTGCAATCGAACCTTGTTCTTGTTCAAAAGCAGTCTTAAAGGTTTGAGCTAATTTTTGCCCTTTTTTGGAATTGTAGGTGAGGATCGCACCTTTCTTGTAGTTGTTCTTCGCTGCATAGCGAGCCATGGTTGTGGCTTCGTCTTCGGCCTGTAGATTCATATAGAAGAAGTTTACAGGCAGTTGTTCGGATTCAGTCGAATTAAGTGCAATGGTGGGTATAGGTAAGTTCGGAAGCTGCTCTAGTGTCTCGATGTGTTTTGGGCTTAAGGGGCCAATAATCAAGTCAGCTTCGATATTGTTATAGGTAGCAAGGAAATCCCCCTCAAGGCTATCGATAATCTGAATTTCCGGGCGTATATCTAGATCCAGTTGGTAAGCGGCCATAATGAAGCCCTGGCTAATGGCTTTACCAACATTGGCAAACTTACCTTGTAGTGGAAGCAGTAAGGCTATTTTTTCAATGCGAGTGGCTGTCTCTACCGGTAAAGACGTTGCCTGGATTGGCAATTGAAGGTTGGCTGGGTGGTTTGGGTACTGCTGGTTCCAGCGATTAAATGCCAGTCCTTTGAATTTTTCAGCGGTCTCGCTGTTGAGGATTAATGCCAATTGCAGCCAGCCGGTATTAACTGGTTGATCTGAAGTTAGCAAGCTCTCTGAAAGTTGTTCAGGGGAGATGGCTTCTAGCATTTGCCAGATGAAGTGAGACAGTTCTCTAGACTCTATTTCATTAAGTACTGGTCGTTGGAATTCGAGCAGGCTGAGGGCTTCATTAGTTCGCTGCTGTCTGTTCAGTTCTGTGGCGTAATGCAATTGCCATAGCCATTGATCATCTTCACTGAGTAGGGCTAGGTAGTCAGATGACATCTGCTCAAGCCAGCCCATTGCGGTATCGATTTCCAGCTGAACCAGATCAATTGATTTAATTAACAAGTATTGAGCTTTGACTGTATCAGTTGTTAGTTGTTCAGGTGTTATTTGATTTAAAAGGCGCAGGCTTTCAGCGTACTGTTTTTGATTTAGAAATTCTCGAGAGGCTTTTAAACGCAACTCGGTGGCTTCCAGAGCGGGGGCTGTCGAGGCTTGTTTTAGAAGTTGTTCAATGTAATTTTCTTGGGCCTGATAGGGCTCTGTTGATTGCTGAGGTGTTGATGAGCAGGCAGACAGAAGAATCAGTAAGCAATATACTGGTAACTTTGAAACTTGATGGCTCCATGAGCCGAAAAAGGAATGTATCTTGGTGATGTCCACACAAACCTCAGCAGTACTTTATATTGTTCCAACACCGATAGGTAATTTAGATGATATTACAACTCGAAGCCTACAGGTGTTGAGTGATGTCGATTTAATTGCGTGTGAGGATACCAGACATAGTCATAGATTGCTTGACCATTATTCTATAAAGACGGCTTTAACTGCATTACATGAGCATAACGAACGAGGAAAGGCTGATTGGTTGGTTCAGCAATTAAGTGAGGGTAAGAATATCGCCTTAATTAGTGATGCAGGGACGCCATTGATTTCAGATCCTGGATATCATTTGGTCAATCGTGTGCGGGAAGCTGGCTTTCGTGTGGTTCCTTTGCCTGGAGCGTGTGCTGCGATTACGGCATTGTCGGCCAGTGGCTTACCTACGGATGATTTTCGGTTTATTGGGTTCCTACCAGCAAAATCTGGACAGCGAAAGAAGGTGTTGCAAAACCTGTCGTCGGAAACGTCAACGCTGATTTTTTACGAGTCGCCACACAGAATATTAGATTCGTTGACGGATGTATTGGATGTGTTGTCTGACCGGGAGGCCGTTTTAGCTCGAGAACTCACTAAGACCTTTGAGACTTTTGTCACGGGCGCGGTTTCCGAATTGATTGGCGCGCTTGAAGAGGATACTAATCAGCAGCGTGGAGAAATGGTGTTGATGGTTAAGGGAATAGATAAGCAAGCTGTAACGACTGAATTGGCGGATCTCGATACGATGATTATGGCGAGTCTGAAGTATTTGGGAGTTAAACAGACCTCTGCTTTGTTATCTGAGTTGACGGGTGTCAGAAAGAAAGAGATATATCAGCGCGCTTTGGAGATTGCAGAGTAGTTGCTTGAAAAGACTGAATGACGTTTATTTGATCAATTGTAATGGGTTCTCGTAAAACCGATGCCTTTGGGTAAACTATTTCATACTATCTGTTGAGTGAAGGCGCTATGGGCAGTATGATGCCATCTGCCAAGTCAGCTGGATAATCGCTGCTCGTTTTATACGAGGGGAGGAAAGTCCGGGCTCCATAGGGCAGGGTGCCAGGTAACGCCTGGGCGGTGCAAACCGACGGCCAGTGCAGCAGAGAGTATACCGCCTAAGTTCTTATTGAGTTCGCTCGTAAGAACCGGTAAGGGTGAAAGGGTGCGGTAAGAGCGCACCGCGTAGCTGGTAACAGTCTACGGCATGGTAAACCCCACTCGGAGCAAGACCAAATAGGAATCCTTTAGCTGTGGCCCGCAGTGGATTCGGGTAGGTTGCTTGAGCTTTTTGGCGACGAAAAGCCTAGACGAATGATTATCCTCGACAGAACCCGGCTTACAGGCTGGCTTGGCCTTTTATTTATTGCTCAATCGAATTTTTGCTGATAAAAACTGAATGGATTTTTAGTTGTGTCTGTTGTTATGTGTTTTTATACAGTATATTATTGAATCTGTTCATCTTCCTTTCTTTGTGTATATTCTTTTTACACCTACCTCGTTGTTTTCTAATGAAGCCTTATTCTTAAACTTAAAGTAATTTCTTAAGTTCTTGTGCTATTTGTTTGAATTATCTGTGTTTAATTGTAAGTTTTTGTGTTTCTAAATTGTCTAACCTGTTGATTTTTAATGTCTTTCTCTTTGTCTTCTTTTTAATCGCTTTGCTTGCAAAAAGTCAAGACTCTTCTTATAGTGTCGAAATGTGGAATAAAGTGGCAAAAAGTGGTTCTTTTTGGAAAAAAGAGCCTCAAGGTGGGGAAAAGTGTTCAGAGGTGTCAGCTCAATCAATATGGATGGCAAGGGACGTATGGCGTTCCCTACGCGCTATCGTGAGCGATTGATGGAGCAATGTGACGGCAATTTGGTTGTCACTATCGATACTGAAGAGCGTTGTTTGTTGATTTACCCACTGCCCGAATGGGAAGTAATCGAGAAAAAAATCGAGGCACTTCCTAGTTTTAATCGGGCTGCCCGTCGAATTCAGCGATTATTGATCGGTCATGCTACAGATTTGGAGCTGGATGGTAGTGGGCGTGTGCTGCTGCCTGGGCCACTGAGAGAATATGCGGGCCTTGATAAAAAGCTGATGTTGATTGGTCAAGGCAAGAAATTTGAACTCTGGAGTGAGGAACATTGGGATCGTTGTCGGGATGAATATCTTGATGAGGGATCGGATGCTGATGCGCTGCCGGAAGAAATGATGAATTTGTCACTTTAAATGAATGAAACAGGTTTTAAGCATAAGACTGTCTTGTTGGATGAAGCCGTTGAGTTGCTGATCCAGCGACCGGATGGTGTTTATGTAGATGGGACTTTTGGTCGGGGTGGTCACAGTCGCTTGATTTTGTCGCAATTGACAGGGTCGGGGACGCTGATTGGCTTTGATAAAGACCCGGAAGCGATTGCCGCGGCAAATAGTTTGTGCGCAGAAGATGATCGTTTCGAAATTGAACATGCAAGTTTTGCCTCGCTGTTAGAGGTAATGAAACGTCGCGATTTGGTTGGAAAGGTGTCGGGAGTCCTGGTTGATTTGGGCGTCTCTTCACCTCAGTTGGATGATGCTGATCGCGGGTTTAGCTTTTTAAAAAGTGGGCCATTGGATATGCGTATGAACCCGTCGGCCGGCCAATCGGCGGCCGACTGGGTGAATACCGCAGATGAAGCAGATATTGCACGCGTTTTGTGGGAGTACGGCGAAGAGCGTTTCTCACGACGAATTGCGCGGGCAATTGTCGCTCGTCGTCAAGAAAAAGAGATTCTGGATACGCTTGATCTGGCGAATCTCATTAGTGCTTCTGTACCGAAAAAAGACAAGTTTAAGCACCCTGCAACACGCTCGTTCCAGGCGATTCGAATTCATGTGAATAATGAGCTTGGTGATCTTGAAGAACTTTTGTCTCAGTCTTTAGAGGTGCTTGAGCCGGGTGGTAGTTTGGTTGTTATTAGTTTCCACTCGCTAGAAGATCGAATAGTTAAACGGTTCATGAAAGAACAGGCAAAAGGTAAACCGTTGCCGAAAGGTCTGCCTGTAACCGATGATCAAATTTCTCGCACAATGAAGTTGGCTTGTAAGGCTTCTAAGCCAGGGGATCAAGAAGTAAAAGAAAACCCCAGAGCTCGAAGTGCTGTTCTTAGAGCAGCAATCAAACTGTAAATGAGCGACTGCGATGAAGGTTGAAGAAGATGTTCCAGCTGAAACGAAACAAGGTTGGATAACTCGTTTACAGAATAAAATTAAGCTTGTATGGCAGATAGAGTTAGATTTCCCTACGTCGATTTTTAATTTTCAGTCGGCGTTGGTGATGGTGCTATTGAGCGTATTAGTGATGTCTGCACTGGGTGTAATTTATTCGTCGCATTACAGTCGACAGCTTTTTCACGAATTAAAATTAGAAAAACAGTATCGGGATGATTTGGAAACAGAGTGGGGGCAGTTGCTTTTGGAGCAGAGTGCTTTGTCTGCTCATACTCGTGTAGAGCAAGCGGCAGAAGACTATCTGGATATGTCGCTTCCCGATTCTAAAGACATTAAATTGGTGTTTTCAAATGGGCGCTAGTTTAAGAAAAGAAGAAACCAAGATTGAGTCACCAGACAATTCGTCTGATGTCTCTATGCCGCAGTGGCGTGTGCGATTGGTGCTGGCTGTAGTGTTGTTGTTCTTGTTCGGATTGGTCTACCGCTTGGTGTTTCTACAGGTGTCTGAACAAGAGTTTCTCAAAAATCAGGGTGACCTGAGGATGGTTCGTACCGAAATTGATCCTGCCCATCGCGGATTAATTACTGATCGTAATGGTGAACCTCTGGCTGTTAGTACCCCGGTTGAGTCCATCTGGCTTAATCCTAAGTATTTTCCTTCTCTTGAGAACGTCAATCTTGCCTTATTGGCGAGCTTGCTTGACCTTCGCGAAGTGGCTTTAAGAAAAAAAATTGAGGCCTCAGCTGGTCGGCAGTTTCTCTATTTAAAACGCCATATGCCTCCCGAACAGGCTGCAAAGGTTTTGGAGTTAGGTATCAAGGGGCTTTACAGCCAAAGAGAATATAAACGTTTTTATCCTGCTGGCGAGGTAACGTCTCATCTTATTGGGTTTACCAATCTGGATGATGAAGGGCAGGAAGGCATTGAGTTAGCTTTTAATGATTGGTTAGTGGGCGAACCTGGCTCTCGTACTGTGATCAAAGATCTACAAGGGCGGGTGATTCGACATGTTAGGCAAGACTCGGAAGCGCGGGATGGCAAAGATTTAGCCTTATCTATCGATTTACGTCTCCAGTATTTGGCATATAAAGCGCTGAAAGAAGCGGTGATTAAACACAGAGCCGAATCGGGCAGTGCTGTTGTAATGGATGTTGCTACGGGTGAAGTGTTGGCTATGGTGAATCAGCCCTCGTATAACCCCAATGATCGTTCTCGGTTGAAGGTAAACAGTCTTAGAAATCGGGCTGTGACCGATTCTTTTGAACCTGGATCAACGATTAAAGCGTTTACCGTTGCTACCGCACTGGCTTCGGGACGATATGCCGCCAGTACCAAGATAAATACCTCCCCAGGCTATATTCGGGTGGGTCGCAAAACGATTCGGGATCATGCCAATTACGGGCAGCTGGATCTCACTGGAATCATTAAAAAGTCGAGCAACGTGGGTACCACTAAATTGGCTCAAAACTTAGGCAGCGACTTGATTTGGAGTACGTTGTTTCGCGCTGGTTTTGGACAAGCTCCGGGAACAGGGTTTCCTGGCGAAGGTAATGGCATATTGCCCATGCAGCGAGAGTTTCGCCCCATTGAATTGGCGACCTTGTCTTATGGTTATGGCTTAGCGGCTACTCCGCTTCAGTTGGCAAATGCTTATACCAGTTTCGGAAATAACGGTTTTCGACCAGAAGTAACTTTGTTGGCTCGAAGTGCTCAGGATTTAGTTTCAATTCGTCAAGAAAAGGTCATGCCTGAGCGTGTTGCGGCTCAGGTATTACAAATGCTTGAGACTGTTACCCATAAAGGTGGGACAGCAAAACGGGCTGCCGTTCCCTTCTATCGTGTTGGAGGAAAGACAGGGACCGTTCATAAGGTTGGTCGAGATGGTTATCAGGACGATAAGTATGTCGCTTACTTTGCAGGATTGGCTCCGATTTCTGATCCAAGATATTCGGTGGTGGTGACCATTAATGGGCCATCCGGAGATCGATATTATGGTGGTGAAGTGGCTGCGCCTGTTTTCTCTGAAGTAGTGAGTGCAGCGATGCGGCTAAACAATATTGCGCCGGATGCCTTTGATACAACGGCGATGGTCAGATAATACGAGGAACATGAAAACGGTGGATAAGATGGCAGTGCGATTGGGTAACTGTTTGGCATGGCTGGAGGATTCTGAAGTCTCAGATGTTTGTGTGTCTGGAATTACTTTGGACAGTCGTGCGGTCACACCAGGAGATTTGTTTATTGCGGTGAAAGGTTTCGTTGTTGATGGGCGGGATTTTATTGACCAGGCAATAGATAAAGGTGCCACCGTTGTATTTAAACAGGCCGATCAGCGAGGGATTTATTCGCTTGCGAAATGTTGGGTCATAGAAGTTCCTGAGTTGGATCGAGTGCTTAGCTCAATTGCATCCAACTTCTACGGTAATCCTAGCGAGAGCTTACTGACTGTGGGTGTGACTGGGACAAACGGAAAAACAACTGTCAGTCAATTGGTGGCGCAAGCCTTTTACTATCTTGGGAAATCGTCTGCGGTTTTGGGTACTGCTGGTAATGGCGTATGGCCAACATTGGATACAGCAACGCACACAACACCTGATGCCGTTAACTTACAAGGATTTATGGCTGACTATCTGAATCAGGGCGCACAGGTCTTGGCGATGGAAGTTTCGTCTCATGGTTTAGACCAGGGTCGAGCGCAAAGTGTTTCGTTTGATGTGGCAGTGTTCACTAACTTAACCCGTGATCATCTGGATTACCATGGGACGATGGATGCTTATGGTCGGGCTAAGGCTCGATTGTTTGGTTTGGATACGTTAAATGCTTCGGTAATTAACTTAGACGATGAATATGCTCAGCAGCTGATTGGCATAGCAAAAGGCGCTTTATGGAGCTATAGCCAAACGAATCAAGACGCCGATGTGTATTGTGAAAACCTTGAACTGACCTCTAGAGGAATGCGACTGAATTTGGTCACACCTCAAGGAAAAGCTCTCTTGGTGACGGACCTGGTAGGACACTTTAATGTGTCGAATCTATTGGCGGTTGTCTGTGTATTAATGTCACAAGGTGTTTCCTTAGAACAGATTGTTGAATTAGCTAAGAAGTTTCAGCCTGTCTCTGGTCGAATGGAGACCTTTGGTGGAGAAGGTAAGCCAACGGTTGTTGTTGATTATGCTCACACCGGGGATGCATTGGAGAAAGCCTTATCTGCAGTGAAGCATCATTGCCGAGGGAAATTGTACTGTGTATTTGGTTGTGGCGGTGATCGGGATCGAGGCAAGCGGCCAGAGATGGCATCCGTTGCTGAACAGTATTCTGACTTTGTTGTATTGACCAATGACAACCCAAGAACGGAAGACCCTGAACGAATCATAGAAGACGTGATGTCAGGTTTTGCGTCACCGTATTTGGTGTTGGTGGAGAAAGATCGAGAGAAAGCCATTCGTTTGGCTATTGGTCAGGCCAAACCAGGGGACTGGGTGCTGGTGGCCGGAAAAGGACATGAAGATTATCAGGACATTCAAGGGGTGAAATACCCTTTTTCTGATGTTGAAAAAGTGACAAAGGCTTTGGTGGAGTATCAGCCGTGATTAAGCTGAGTGATTTGGCTGAAAACATTGATGGGACTTTGATCGGGAAGGATGCTTCCTATGAGTCGATCAACACTGATTCGCGTTCGATTTCGCAAGGTCAGCTATTTATTGCGTTAGTTGGTGAACACTTTGACGCGCACGAATATTTAGCGCAAGTAAAAGAGAAAGGCGCCTGTGCAGTTGTGGTTTCTAAACCGGTTGATTGTGACTTGCCACAGATTGTTGTTCGCGACACCTTGGATGCTTTAGGGCAGATCGGTTCCTACATGGCATCGCTGACACGGGCTCGGTTTGTTGCGCTTACAGGCAGTTGTGGAAAGACCACAACCAAGGAAATGATTAGGTTAGCTTTGTCGAGTGCAGGTCAAGTCTATGCGACTCGAGGGAACTTAAATAATCATATAGGTGTCCCTTTAACGCTTTCTGAAGTAGCTCTTGAAGATGACTTTGCTGTCATTGAAATGGGTGCAAGTGGTGTTGGTGAAATTCAATACACGGTGCAGATGACTCATCCAGAGGTTGTGTTGATTACCAATGCGTCAGATGCTCATTTGGAAGGGTTTGGGTCTTTACGGAGAATCGTTGAGGCCAAAGGTGAAATTGTAAGGTTCGCGCCAGAAAATTCTGTGGTGGTGTTGAATCAAGACGATCCGAACTTCTCTCAATGGATTGGCATGGCGAATGATCGCAAGGTTGTCAGTTTTTCATCTCAAGCTGACTCTAGTGCAGATGTCTGTTTGCTTGAAAAACAATTGTTGGAAGGCAGTGGATACCGTTTAGACGTCCAGGTTGGATCGGTTAATTGTCAGTTTGAGCTCCATGTTTCTGGCGCTCATATGATTCAGAACGCATTGGCGACGTTAGCAGTTGTCTACGCGCTGGGCCTGGATTTGACGTCGGCGGCTGAAGCATTGAGTGGATTTCAGCCAGTGAAGGGACGTTTCTCGCCCATTCGATGCCAGTCGTATACGGTTTGGGATGATACCTATAATGCCAACCCTCAATCCGTAAAAGCTGCGATCTCGACCATTGCCGAGTATAAGAAACCGGCGTGGTTGGTGTTGGGGGCCATGGCAGAACTGGGTGATCATGCCGAGGAAGCGCATAAAGACATCGGGCGATTTACTTCAGAGAATGGTTTTGAACGAGTTTACGCTATAGGCCCGTTTTCTGAGTCTGTGATTAATCATCCAGGCTTTTCTGGCACTGCCTATAACAAAACTGACATGGATGTCCTTCTTTCTGATTTGGAAAGGGACATTAACGCATCAGGTCATCAGGATCTTCAGATCTTGGTTAAAGGTTCTCGGAGTGCCGGAATGGAACGGGTTGTTCGTGCACTGGTCGAGTTGGACACTAAAGAATAATTGAAAATTAACATATAGGGACTAACTGTCATGTTGTTGTGGTTAACACAGTGGTTGTCGGAATACGCGAGTGGTTTTGGTGTGTTCCAATATTTAACCCTCAGGGCAATTTTAGGCGTGCTAACCGCGTTGGCGATTTCGCTGTTGTTTGGTCCTGCTTTTATTAAAAAGCTTAGATACCACCAGATTGGGCAGGCCATTCGAACAGATGGTCCTCAATCTCATTTGAGTAAGGCTGGTACACCTACCATGGGGGGCGCACTGATTTTGGTTGCGATCCTAATCAGTACCTTACTATGGGCTGACCTGTCGAATTTCTACGTGTGGGTTGTGATTCTGGTGACGGGTGTCTTTGGTGCTGTAGGCTGGGTTGATGACTACCGTAAAGTGGTAGAAAAAGACTCTCGTGGATTACCGGCACGTTGGAAGTATTTTTGGCAGTCAGCAGGTGGTTTGGTCTCTGCGATTGCTTTATATGCGTATTCAGATACGCCAGCCGAAACTCAGCTGATCATTCCCTTCTTTAAAGACTTTGCTCTGGAGCTGGGGGTTGGTTTTATCGTTCTAACGTATTTCGTCATCGTGGGTAGCAGTAATGCTGTGAACTTGACGGATGGACTGGACGGTTTGGCAATTATGCCAACGGTATTGGTGGCTGGTGCGTTGGCTATCTTCGCTTACGTGGCCGGGCATGCACACTTCGCAGACTATCTTCACTTCCCTTATGTTGCTGGTAGTGGGGAGTTAGTGGTGATCTGCGGTGCAATGGTTGGTGCCGGATTAGGGTTTCTTTGGTTTAACACCTATCCCGCTCAGGTCTTTATGGGCGATGTAGGTGCGCTAGCGCTCGGTGCAGCACTGGGTGTGATGGCTGTGATTGTCCGTCAGGAGATCGTCCTATTTATTATGGGGGGCGTCTTTGTAATGGAAACGCTGTCTGTGATCTTACAGGTAGCCTCCTTTAAATTGACCGGAAAGCGCATTTTTAGAATGGCTCCGATTCACCATCACTTTGAATTGAAAGGGTGGCCAGAGCCTAAAGTGATTGTTCGTTTTTGGATTATCACGGTGATTTTAGTATTAGTTGGATTGGCAACGTTAAAAGTTCGATAGCGAAGCCAGCCAGGTTGAATGTATAGGTGTTGTAGCGTGAGTTTAATAACTTCTGAAAAGTATACCGTTATTGTGGGACTGGGGTTGTCTGGTCTTTCTTGCGCTCGGCATTTGGCAAAACTCCAGTCTCAGGGGCGAGCTGGACGTTTTGTGGTTATGGACACTCGTGCCAATCCACCCTTGGTTACCCAGCTAAGAGAATCTTGTCCTGACGTACCCTTGCTGTGTGGTGAACTTGATTTTGGAGTGTTGGAAGGGGCAGCAGAAATTATTGTCAGTCCTGGGTTAGACACCAATCAATCGCCTTATAAAGAGTTAAAGCAGCAAGGCATCAACGTTATCGGCGATATCGAAATGTTTGCTCGTGAAGCTAAGGCGCCGGTTATTGCGATTACCGGTTCCAACGGCAAAAGCACAGTGACAACCTTGGTTGGTGATATGGCCAAGGATGCCGGTCTCACTGTTAAGGTGGGTGGAAATATCGGTGTACCTGCATTGGATCTTCTTGGGCCATCTGAACCTGATTTGTACGTTTTGGAGTTATCGAGCTTTCAGTTAGAGACTACAGAATCTTTGATGCCAGCCGTGGCTACCGTGTTGAACTTGCAGGCCGACCATTTAGACCGATACGGCAATATGGTGGCTTATCATTCAGCAAAACAACGAATCTATCGTAACTGTCAGCAGTCGGTGTGGAATAAGCAGGATATGCTGACTCAGCCGCTGCTTGGAAAAGAATCCAAGACAGTTGCATTTACAACGGGTGAGCCTGATTTAAAAGAGTTCGGTTTACGCGAGTTTGATGACGAGCTTTGGTTATGCAAGGGCATGACTAACTTGATCCGAGCCTCTGAACTTCGGCTTAAAGGTCGTCATAATTTGGCCAATGCTTTGGCCGCATTGGCGTTGGGTGAAGCTGTAAATATCCCTATGGAATCAATGCTGAAGACATTAACCCAATTTGGTGGGTTAGTGCACCGATGTGAGTGGGTTTCTCAGCTCAATGGAGTTGATTACATCAATGACTCTAAAGGCACCAATGTGGGGGCAACTAAAGCTGCGATTGAAGGATTGGCCGGGAAAGAACCAAACCTTGTGCTTATTGCTGGTGGTGTTGGAAAAGGGGCTGATTTTTCAGAACTGCAGAATCCTCTACGAGAGCATTGTAAAGCTTTGATCGTGTTCGGCGAGGATAAGCAAAAGCTGCAGGATATTGCGCCTACTGAGTTGACTGTTTGTGTTTCTGAGTCGCTGGAAGATGCTGTTAAGCAAGCCACTGAGCAAGCGGGTTCAGGCGATATTGTTTTATTCTCACCGGCTTGTGCCAGTTTTGATATGTTTCGAAACTTTGAGCATCGGGGAGAGGAGTTTCGTCGCATAGTAAATACCATGGGTGAAACAGCGTGATGTCATCAAGCAATTCTGTCGTTGCACCTGGTGTTGCGCTTAAGAAGCTCGCGTTACCGTTCGACGGCGTCTTGGTTACCTGCGTTTTGATGTTGTTAACTATTGGTACGATTTGCATGACATCAGCGTCCACTGAAATTGCAGAGGGTAATTACCGGAGTGAATTCTTTCATCTCAAACGTCACCTGGTTTATCTCTTTATAGGTATGTTGGCCGCTTTGTTTACCCTATCGATTCCGACTCGGCTGTATCGCGAAATGAGTTGGTTGGCTCTGGGGATTGGTTTTGTTCTTCTGATCATGGTGTTGGTTCCTGGTATCGGAAGAGATGTAAATGGTAGTACTCGTTGGATTGGCCTGGGTGGTTTTAATATTCAGGCATCCGAGATCGCCAAACTAAGTATGGTGATATACACCGCTTCTTATCTGGTGCGTCATTTGGATGAAGTAAGGGCCAGATATTCCGGCTTTTTAAGGCCGGTGTTGGTTTTGGGCGTGTTTGTATTTCTACTCCTGCTTGAACCGGATTTTGGGGCGGCAGTGGTAATGATGAGTGCGTTTATGGCGATGATGTTTCTCGCTGGAGTAAAGGCGTCGCACTTCTTCTTTTCCATCGTTGTGTGTTTATTGGGAGGGGCTGCGATTGCTGTTTCGCAGCCATATCGTTTGGCACGATTACAGGCGTTTTTGGATCCTTGGCAGGACCAGTTTGGCAGCGGTTATCAGTTGATTCAGGCGTTAATTGCAATTGGTCGGGGTGATTGGTTTGGTGTAGGGCTCGGCAATAGTATGCAGAAACTCTATTACTTGCCTGAAGCTCATACCGATTTTGTTTTTGCCATTTTGGCCGAGGAGCTGGGAACCATAGGGGCAATTGGTGTTCTTATACTGTTCGCAATTTTTGCCTGGCGAGCCTTAGCTATTGGGCGAAGAGCAGAACTGTGTGGTCATTTGTTCAGTGCTTACATGGCTTATGGTTTAGCCATTATTTTCTCAATGCAGGCAATTATTAATATCGGTGTGAATACAGGAACGCTTCCTACAAAAGGTCTGACCTTGCCATTTTTAAGCTATGGCGGAAGTAGTTTGGTAATCAGTTGTATGGCAGTAGCAATGCTTTTAAGAGTTGATTATGAAGCGCGAAAAGCTTCAACTTCGCCCATAAGTGAAAGAGGGCAGCAAGGTGAGTAACTCCTCTCTCAATCGGTGGTCGGGTAAAACAATGTTAGTGATGGCTGGTGGAACTGGCGGTCACATTTATCCTGCAATGGCGTGTGCAAATGAAGTCATAAAGCAGGGTGGCCAAGTCGTTTGGCTAGGAACAAAGAAGGGGCTTGAATCCGAGATCGTACCCAAGAGCGGCATACCCATTGAGTATATTGATATCGCTGGGCTTCGAGGTAATGGTTTGTTGGGGTGGTTGAAGGCGCCTTTCCGAATCATGAAAGCGATAGGTCAGGCATCTCAAGTGATAGCTCGTGTTAAGCCCGATGTGGTATTAGGCATGGGCGGATTTGTCACGGGGCCTGGTGGGGTTGCTGCGAAAGCAAAGGGTGTTCCTTTGGTGATTCATGAGCAGAATGCTATTCCTGGAATGACCAACAAGCTGTTGGCTCGAATTTCAGATCGGGTATTAGAGGCTTTTCCAAACACTTTTGCTCATGCGAATGATACCACTGGCAATCCGGTACGATCTGATCTCAATGAACTGCCTGCGCCAGAACAGCGAAAGGTTGGGCAAAGAGAAGTCGTCCATGTGCTGGTGGTTGGTGGCAGTTTAGGGGCTGTGGCGATCAATAACATGGTGCCCGTTGCACTCGAACGTTTACGTAAACAGGGTGTTCAGTTCACTGTGGTTCATCAGTGTGGCAGAAAAAATGTTGAGCAGACAGAAGCGGCCTATAAGGAAACCTCCGTTGATGTGTCTGTTCAGCCATTCATTGAGGATATGGCCAGAGCTTATCGGGATGCGGACTTGGTGATCTGTCGTTCCGGGGCGTTAACAGTATCAGAGCTCATGAATGTCGGCGTGCCATCTGTGTTAGTGCCTTTCCCGTTTGCCGTAGATGATCATCAAACGGCGAATGCAAAGTATTTGGAAGAGGTACAGGCGGGCATTATTTGTCAGCAAGAGGAAATGGACCCGGAACAGTTGAGTCAGCTATTGGCTGATCTAATTCAAAATAACAAATTGCCGGTAATGGCGAACAATGCATGGCAAAGCAGAAAAATAGATGCAACAGAGCGGGTGCTCAGCCATTGCCAGGAGTTAGTAAATGTCTAGTGACAAACAAACGATTAGCCCTCAATCAATAAAAACGGCCAGCTGGGATGTTCCAGAGATGCGTAGAATTCGCACTATCCACTTCGTTGGTATTGGTGGTGTGGGCATGTGCGGTATAGCGGAAGTATTGATCAATCAGGGGTATCGAATTACTGGTTCGGATCTTAAATCGTCGCCAAATACTCAGCGTCTTGAATCTCTGGGAGCGAAGATCTTCATTGGTCATGCGGCTGAGCAGGTAATAGGTAGTGATGTAGTCGTCGTATCAAGTGCGGTTGACACAACAAACCCTGAAGTGGCTGAGGCCCTGGATAAACGTATCCCTGTTGTACCTCGCGCTGAAATGTTGGCTGAACTGATGCGTTATCGACACGGTATCGCGGTAGCAGGGACACATGGGAAAACAACAACGACCAGTTTGGTGTCGTCTGTTCTGGCCGAAGGTGGTTTAGATCCTACCTTTGTGATTGGCGGTAAGTTGAACAGTGCTGGTACAAACGCCAAATTGGGTGGAAGCCGCTACCTAGTGGCTGAGGCGGACGAAAGTGATGCTTCATTTCTTCATTTACAGCCGATGACTGCAATCGTAACCAATATTGATGCGGATCATATGGACACCTATGGCGGTGATTTTTCGAAGTTGGAACAAACGTTTATCGACTTCTTACATAATTTGCCTTTCTACGGGTTAGCCGTGGTGTGTGTGGATGATCCTGTTGTTGAAAGTTTGATTCCTAGAATCAGCCGACAAACCGTGACTTATGCGATTGAGAATGAAAACGCCGATTATCGTGCGACCAATATCAGTCAAGACCAACGTACGGTGAAATTTACGGCCATTCGACCAGAAGGGCATATGCCTCTGGATATCGAATTGAATATGCCTGGTAAACATAATGTATTGAATGCTTTGGCAACCATTGCGGTAGCAACGGATGAAGGTATTGAAGACCAGGCGATCGTTCAAGGGTTGGCGAAGTTTAACGGGGTAGGCCGTCGCTTCCAGGTATATGGTGAATTCGATACGGGTCGTGGCGAAGTGATGTTGGTGGATGATTATGGTCATCATCCACGTGAAGTTGCAGCAACGATTGCGGCAATTCGTGATGGCTGGCCCGAGCGACGCTTGGTGACGTTATATCAGCCTCATCGATACACCAGAACGCGGGATCTTTATGAGGACTTCGTGCAGGTGTTATCCGAAACAGACGCTCTGGTGTTAATGGAAGTTTATCCTGCGGGTGAAAAACCTATTCCAGGAGCGGACGGACGTAGTTTGTGTCGAAGTATTCGTCAGCGTGGACAGGTAGAACCTGTGTTTATGGAGCGTGATGAAGATCCTTTGAAAGTGCTTTCAGGGGTGTTGGAAGATGGCGATATTTTGTTGACCCAAGGCGCGGGCGATATTGGTGCTCTGGCGTCGGGTTTAGCGGAACTGAAATTGGTATTAGTGGATTAGGTATAGGTTGATGAGCTCAACAACTTCTTTTGGCAAAGTGGCTGTGCTGTATGGTGGTACCTCAGCGGAGCGAGATGTTTCCATCAAAAGTGGTGGGGCTGTTTGTGAGGCACTTAAAAGTGCAGGCGTAGAGTTTGATGCGATTGACGCCGTAGATGGTTGGATGGAGCGCTTGATCCAGGGTAATTATGACCGGGTGTTCAATGCAGTACATGGTCGAGGCGGAGAAGACGGAAAGGTTCAGGGATTCCTTGAACTGTTAGGTCTGCCATATACCGGTAGTGGAGTCACGGCTTCTGCTATCGCGATGGATAAAGAACTGACCAAGCATATTTGGGTTGGAAATGGCATTTCAACGCCTGAGTATCAAGTGGTAACTGATGATGTCAGTGCGTCTCAGATTATTGAAAAGCTTGGATTGCCATTAATTGTGAAGCCTGCGCATGAAGGTTCCAGTATTGGGATGTCGAAAGCAAATTCTGAGTCGGAATTGGTTGAGGCCATTACCAAGGCTAAAGCACTGGATAGCAGTGTGCTGGTTGAGAAATGGGTGACGGGAAGTGAATTTACTATCGCTATTTTGAATGGTGAAGCGCTACCAGTTATTCGATTGGAAACCGATCATAGTTTTTATGATTACGATGCCAAGTATTTAGCGAATGATACCCGTTACCTATTGCCGTGTGGTTTGGACTCGGCTCAGGAAAGTGCGCTTCAATCGATGGCTCTGACTGCGTTTAAAGCGGTTGGATGTGAAGGTTGGGGTAGGGTTGATGCTATGCAGGACGGTGAGACGGGTAAATTTTATTTGCTAGAGGTGAACACTGTGCCTGGTATGACTGATCATAGTTTAGTACCGATGGCGGCGAAGGCGCGAGGCATGGATTTCCCAGCGTTGGTGTTGGAGGTTCTGTCCGAGGCGTCACTAAAAGGGTAAGAAGGCTATGCGGGATCATGCACAGCCGAGGACGCCCCGTCGAGGTGCCAGTCGCTTGGCAGCTGAGGACGTGGTGCCAAAGCAGAAACGAAAACCAAAGTTACTTTGGTTAAAGCATATCCCTTGGCCTTTGTTGTGTTTGGTAATGATGTTGTCCGGATTTATTTATGGTTCGGCCAGCCTTGCCAAACTATTGGTTGAATACTTGGATCAGCCAATCCAACAGGTTGTTATCTCAGGTGATAGCAGTCGTTTGGATGTGGATAAGTTGAAAAAGACCATGCTCGCATTGGGGCAGCAAGGTTTTATTTCGGCCGATATGACGGTGTTGCGTAATGCGGCAGAAGAGTTTGGCTGGGTAGATACAGTCAAAATACAGCGGTTTTGGCCTTACGGGGTTGAGTTAGTCGTCCAGGAACATGTACCTGTGGCACGTTGGGGCAATAATGCGCTCCTCAGTAGTGAGGGCGAGGTATTTGAGGTTCTGGATACAGAACCCTTTCAGGTACTGCCCAATTTGCAGAGTGTGGAAGGGCGTGAGTTAGAGATGATGGCGACGTATCGAGATTTGAGTCGCTTATTGTCGCCCGTTGGTTTGACGATTGAGTCACTGACGCGTTCCTCCAGAGGTGCGTGGCAATTGGTGTGTCGTAACCAATTGGTACTGAATCTCGGGCGTGACCAGGTGAGTCAGAAAGTAAGTAAGTTTGTAACGGTCTACCGTTTGGCGTTGCATGACAAGATTGAAAAAATAGAACGCGTTGATCTGCGATATACCAATGGCTTGGCAGTGGCTTGGAAAGCACAAGAACAACAAATATAGGGTATATCGACATGACATTGGGATTTGAAATTAGGGACTGCCGACATAGTGTTCGGTGAGAAAGAGGAAATGCCTAGCTATGGTTGCATCAGGAACCATGATTGTTGGATTGGATATTGGCACGTCAAAAGTAGTTGCGATTGTTGGTGCAACCACGGATGACGGCCGGATTGAAATTGTAGGGATAGGATCACATCCGTCTCGTGGAATGAAGAAAGGCGTGGTGGTGAATATTGAGTCCACGGTTCAGTCCATTCAGCGAGCCGTAGAGGAAGCTGAATTGATGGCAGGGTGTGAGATTCATTCGGTATTTGCCGGTATTGCTGGAAATCATATTAGAAGTATGAATTCCCATGGCATTGTGGCGATTAAAGATCGTGAAGTAATGCAGGCCGATCTTGAGCGAGTAATTGAAGCGGCTAAGGCTGTAGCTATCCCGGCGGATCAGAAAATTTTGCATATCCTTCCTCAGGAATATGTGATCGACAATCAAGAAGGTATTAAAGAACCGCTTGGTATGTCGGGAGTACGTCTGGAAGCGAAGGTGCATCTGGTGACCTGTGCAGAGAATGCTGCACAGAATATTGAGAAGTGTGTTCGAAGATGCTCTCTGGAAGTCGATGATGTGATTTTAGAGCAATTGGCTTCCAGCTATGCGGTGTTGACCGAGGATGAGAAAGAACTCGGCGTTTGTATGGTCGATATTGGTGGGGGAACCACGGATATTGCGGTGTTTACAGAAGGTGCAATTCGCCACACGGCTGTGATCCCTATTGCGGGTGATCAGGTGACGAATGACATTGCGATGGCGTTGAGAACACCGACTCAGCATGCTGAAGAGATCAAAATGAAGTATGCCTGTGCATTAACCACAATTGCAGGGGCGGATGAAACCATCAAGGTGCCGAGTGTTGGCGATCGTCCACCAAGAGATCTGTCCAGACAGGCGTTGGCGGAAGTGGTTGAACCTCGTTACGAGGAATTGTTCACCTTGATTCAGGCCGAGTTGCGTCGAAGTGGTTTCGAAGATTTAGTGCCTGCCGGCATTGTATTGACCGGTGGCACGGCGAAGATGGAAGGCGTAGTTGAGTTGGCAGAAGAGATTTTCCATATGCCGGTACGCCTAGCAGTACCTCATTCAGTGACGGGGCTAACTGATGTGGTGCGTAATCCGATTTATTCGACGGCTGTAGGCTTGCTGCTTTATGGCCAGAAGACCCTTGAAGAGGGTCCGACAAGTTCAGCGGAAATCAATCATGTTGTCGAACAGGAAAACGTGATGAGCAAACTGAAGAAATGGTTCCAAGGAAATTTTTAAGAAAAAACTATAAGAATTGCGTTCGTTAAAGGAGAAATTAGAAATGTCTAATATGTTTGAGCTGGTTGATAATGTACCAAACCAGGCCACCATTAAGGTTGTAGGTGTTGGCGGCGGTGGCGGTAATGCCGTGTGCTACATGGTGGATAATCATATTGAAGGCGTAGACTTCATTTGTGCAAACACTGATGCACAAGCGCTTAAAAAGAATGTTGCTAAGTCTATCTTGCAACTGGGTAATGAATTAACAAAAGGTCTTGGTGCGGGTGCTAACCCTGATGTTGGTCGCCAAGCTGCTATTGAAGATCGTGAGCGCATTATGGAAGTGCTGCACGGTGCGGATATGGTCTTCATTACTGCTGGTATGGGTGGCGGTACAGGTACCGGTGCAGCTCCAATCGTGGCTGAAGTAGCCCGCGAAATGGGGATTTTGACGGTAGCGGTTGTGACTAAGCCGTTCCCGTTTGAAGGCCGCAAACGTATGAAAATTGCGGATGAAGGAATTAAAGAGCTGTCTCAGCACGTTGATTCATTGATTACGATTCCTAACGAAAAACTCTTGTCTGTGTTGGGTAAAACAACCAGCTTGATGGATGCATTTAAAGCAGCAAATGATGTGTTGCTAGGTGCCGTACAAGGTATTGCTGACCTAATTACTCACCCTGGCGTTATTAACGTTGACTTTGCCGACGTTAAAACGGTTATGTCTGAAATGGGCATGGCCATGATGGGAACTGGTGTTGCTACCGGTGAGGATCGTGCAACTGAGGCGGCTGAGAAAGCGATTCGTAGCCCGTTGTTGGATGACATCGATTTAACAGGTGCTCGCGGCATTCTGGTTAACATTACTGGTGGTCCAGAGCTTGGCCTTGGTGAGTTTGCTCAAGTGGGTGAAATTGTTGAGGAAATCGCTTCTGATACGGCAACTGTGGTTGTGGGTACCTCTATTGACCCTGAAATGACCGATGAAATTAAAGTAACGGTTGTTGCTACAGGCATTGGTCGATCGTTTGAAGTTGAGAAGCCAGTTAAAGTAATTGATAACACTGCGAAGCAGGCTGATGGTCAGGTCGATTATCGCCAGCTTGATCGTCCTACGGTTATGCGTAACAAGCCAGTTGAAGATACCTCTGATGTTGCTGGTGTTGCGAAGAAGGCCGTGGGTGGTGAAGACAGCATCGAATATCTTGATATTCCTGCGTTTTTACGTCGCCAAGCAGATTAGGTTGTTGATTCTACCTAGGGTAGATACGGTGAATGAAGTAGGTTGTCTAAATAAGTTGTCTAAGGGTCAACTAGTAAGTGATTACTTAAACACTTTTTGGTACAATCGCGCGCCTTTGCGTAGTAACTTGCATATAGATGGTGGTTGCCATGATTAAACAACGCACCTTGAAAAACAGTATTCGTGCCACTGGTGTGGGCCTGCATTCGGGTGAAAAAGTGTATTTGTCACTAAAGCCTGCGCCTGTGAATACCGGGATTATCTTCCGTCGTACTGACCTGGAAGGTGCCAATGAAGTAGAAGCTAACTTTGATCAGGTTGGGGACACCACTATGTCTACCACGTTAATCAAAGGTGGTGTTCGTGTGGATACTGTAGAGCACTTGTTGTCAGCAATGGCTGGCTTAGGTATTGATAATGCCTATGTCGAGCTTTCTGCGCCGGAAGTGCCAATTATGGATGGCAGTGCCGGACCGTTTGTATTTTTGTTGCAATCAGCTGGTATCGCAGAGCAGGATGCGCCGAAAGAATTCATTCGTATTAAAAAGCCTGTGGAAGTTCGTCAAGACGACAAATATGCCCGTTTTGAGCCGTTTGATGGTTTTAAAGTAACTTTCACAATCGACTTTAATCACCCTGTGGTGGATGAAGGCAATCAGCAAACATCGCTTGATTTCTCGAGTACTTCTTTTGTGAAAGAAGTGAGTCGAGCTAGAACCTTTGGGTTCATGAAGGATATTGAGTTCCTTCGTTCTCAAAATCTTGCATTAGGTGGCAGCTTAAACAATGCGATTGTGGTTGATGAATTCTCTATCCTTAATGAGGATGGACTTCGTTACGAAGATGAATTTGTAAAACATAAAGTATTGGATGCTGTGGGAGATTTATATCTTCTGCGTAAAAGCTTGATTGGTGAATACATTGGGTTTAAGTCCGGTCATGGACTGAATAACTTATTGTTACGTGAGTTGATGGCTCAAAAGGATGCCTGGGAATTGGTAACCTACGAGAGCGCTGAAACCTTACCAATTAATTATATGAAGCCTGTAACTGCTTGATTTAGAGAATGGTATTGTCAGAAAGGAAGTGTGCAAGATAACTGGTTGCGCTTTCGAAACTGCAGTGCCAAAGTAACGAACGTATATTTACTGCCAGCTTTGCTGGCAGTTTTTTTATATATCTACGTTACAATTCTGAGATAGATGGGTTATATTTTTCACTTAATATATACTGTAACAGTCGAAGTTTTATTTGTAAGCGCCTAATGAATATCGTTTTTATTAGTAAATCGCATGGTCAGTCCTCTACCTATTCAATGAACGGTAAACGTTTGTTGATGGCGCTTATTCTATTTTTGGCTTTATTGGCCGCCGTTGGGTACAGCGGTTATCAGTATGCTGTCAGTCGACAGTCTAATGTTTTGACCCCGGAAATGATTACTCGCTGGTCGGATGACCTAAGTAATCAAAAGCAGCAGGTCGAAGCTCAAAAAGAATTATCCACACGAAAAATCGATGCACTTTCCGTGAAAATGGGTGAGTTGCAAGCACGCCTATTGCGTATTGAAGGCTTGGGTGAGCGTTTGACCCAAATGGCGGATATTGATCAGAGCGAATTCGATTTTTCTACCGGCCCTGGTATGGGCGGACCTTCTGATATGCTTGATGAAAGTTATCAAGCGCCTACTTTAAGCGATGCGCTGGATCAGTTAACCAATAGAATCGTTGATCGTCAGCAGCAGATTGAAGTATTGCACTCTTTGTTAAGTAATCGTGAATTCAAGAAAGATATTTTCTTGGCTGGCCGTCCAATTACCAAAGGCTGGATGTCATCTCGCTATGGTAAACGTCGTGATCCTTTTCACGGGCGTATTGCTTGGCATGCCGGGGTAGATTTTGCAGGAAAAGACGGTAGCGACATTATTTCTGTGGCCGCAGGTGTTGTTACCTGGGCCGATAAGCGTTATGGCTATGGACAGTTAGTAGAAATAAATCATGGGAATGGCTATTCGACTCGTTATGCCCATTGTAAGGAAATTAAGGTGAAAGTCGGGGATGTTGTGGATAAGAACCAGGTCGTTGCCTTGATGGGCAGTACTGGCAGATCAACAGGTCCTCATGTGCACTTTGAGGTGCTTAAAAATAACCGTCAAGTGGATCCTGCTCGTTTTATCCACCGTGCAAGCCGATAGTTGATAATCAGCTATTGGTATTCTCTTTAAAATCCTTTTATTATCTGTTCCCTATTGTAACAAGATTCACGTATAAAGCGCTTATAGTTATCGGTTTAGCTGGCCTCAGCTACGCATGAATGTTGAAACGAAAGCACTTGATATAGCGATATAATAACCAAGTGTTAAGCACTTAATGGAAATACACAGAAGGCTTCTATGTTTGCACCACTGGTAAGAAAACTCTTCGGCAGCAAGAATGATCGAGAAATAAAATCACTAAGAAAGATCGTTAATGACATAAATGAGATGGAAGCCGATCTGGTTGCATTATCAGATGACCAACTAGTAGCCAAAACTGACGAATTCAAACAGCGTGTATCAAGCGGCGAATCTTTGGATGCTTTGTTGCCTGAAGCCTTTGCGGTAGTTCGTGAGGCAGGTAAGCGCATCATGGGCATGCGTCACTTTGACGTACAGCTCATTGGTGGTATGACGCTTCATAACGGCAAAATTGCCGAGATGAGAACAGGTGAAGGTAAGACGCTGGTAGCAACCTTACCTGTATACCTAAATGCCCTTTCCGGAAAAGGTGTTCACGTTGTTACCGTGAACGACTACCTTGCTAAGCGTGACTCCGAGTGGATGGGGCGCTTGTATCGTTTCCTAGGCTTAACCGTTGGCGTAGTTTATTCAGGTCAAAGCCCGGAAGAGAAAGCGGCAGCATACCAAGCCGATATTACTTACGGTACAAACAACGAGTTTGGATTTGATTACTTGCGCGACAATATGGCGTTCCGTAAGGAAGATCAGGTCATGCGCGGTCTTAACTTTGCGGTTGTGGATGAGGTGGACTCTATCCTCATTGATGAAGCCCGTACCCCGCTTGTGATTTCTGGCCCAGTGGCAGACAGTTCAGAGCTGTATAAAAAAATTAATACTTTGATTCCTAAGCTTGTTCTTCATGAAGAGGCGGTTGAGGGGCATTACACCTACGACGAAAAACAACGAAATCTTGAACTGACGGAAGACGGTCATACGTTTGTCGAAGAGCTTTTGGTTGAGATTGGTTTGTTATCTGAAGGCGACAGTCTTTATTCGCCACAGAATCTAAATCTTTTGCATCATGTCTATGCTGGCTTAAAAGCGCATGTGATGTTCCATAAGAACGTTGAATATATCGTTCAAAATAAACAAATTGTCATTATTGATGAACACACCGGTCGTACTATGCCTGGCCGTCGTTGGGGTGAAGGTATTCACCAAGCAATCGAAGCGAAAGAGGGTGTACAGATTCAGGCAGAAAGCCAGACTTTGGCTTCTACTACCTTCCAGAACTTCTTCCGAATCTATGACAAACTGTCGGGTATGACGGGGACGGCAGACACTGAGGCATTCGAATTCCGCCAGATTTATGGATTGGACGTAGTGGTTATTCCTGCGAATAAAGTACCGCAGCGTAAAGACTTTAATGATTTGGTGTATTTGACGCGCGAAGAAAAATATCAGGCGATTATTGACGATGTTCGTGACTGCATTGCAGCGGGTCGTCCTGTATTGGTTGGTACGGCTTCGATTGAGACGTCTGAATATCTGTCTGGATTATTGAAGAAAGACAAGGTTCCGCACAATGTATTGAACGCAAAACACCACGCTCAAGAAGCGGAGATTATTGCTCAGGCGGGTGTGCCTGGTGCGGTGACCATTGCGACAAACATGGCTGGTCGTGGTACCGATATCGTATTAGGTGGTAACTGGGAAGCCGAAGTCGCTAAGCTAGATGAGCCGACCGAAGAACAGATCAACAAGATTCGTACTGAGTGGCAAGCGCGTCATGAGGCGGTATTGAATGCTGGTGGTCTTCACGTTGTGGGGTCTGAGCGTCACGAATCTCGTCGTATTGATAACCAGTTGCGTGGCCGTTCAGGTCGTCAAGGGGACGCAGGTTCGACGCGTTTCTATTTATCCCTTGAAGATGACTTAATGCGTATCTTTGCGTCTGATCGTGTGAAGAACTTCATGCAAGCGCTTGGCATGCAAAAAGGTGAAGCCATTGAGCACCGAATGGTTACCAATGCGATCGAAAAAGCTCAGCGTAAAGTAGAAGGACGTAACTTCGATATTCGTAAGCAGTTGCTTGAATACGATGATGTGGCTAACGATCAGCGTACCGTAATCTATCAACAACGTCAGGAGTTGATGGCAGGAGAGGATATTGCTGAAACCATTGAAGCTATCCGTTCAGATGTACTGAATGATGCAATCAGTATGTTTATTCCACCGCAGAGTCTTCCTGAGCAATGGGATGTAGCCGGTCTTGAAGCGCATTTGAAGTCTGAGTTTGCCATTGCGTTGCCTGTACAACAGTGGTTGGATGAAGACCAAAAACTGTATGAAGAAACGCTTCGTCAGAAAATTTCAGATGAAATCATTTCTGTCTATAAAGCAAAAGAAGATGCTGCGGGCGCTGAAACGCTACGCGGTTTTGAGAAGCAAGTTATGCTTCAGGTGTTGGATACTTTATGGAAAGAGCACTTGGCAACGATGGATCACCTTCGCCAGGGCATCCACTTGAGAGGCTATGCTCAGAAGAATCCAAAGCAAGAATACAAACGTGAAGCCTTTGAACTGTTCCAGCAATTGCTAACGAACATTAAACAAGATGTGATTCGAATCATCAGTCATGTTCAGGTTCAGCGTCCTGAAGAAGTTGAGGAAATGGAGCGTCAGCGCCAAGCTCAGCTGGATAATGAGCAAGTACAGTATCGTCATGACGATGCGTCTGCATTAGGTAATGAGCAGAACTCTGAGGGTGATGAGGCTGCTGAAACTGCTGAACAGCCATTTGTAAGAGATGCTGCGAAAGTCGGGCGTAATGATCCATGTCCTTGCGGCTCTGGCAAAAAATACAAGCAATGCCACGGCAAACTGTAAACTTAGTGTCTGTGAATAGACACTAACCCTAACAAGAAAAGCCTGTAAGGGCTTTTTTTGTTTGTATCTACATTAACTTTATTTAAGAGAACGTTATGGCTACAGGAAATCCTACTCTCCCTAACTTGCTACCGATAGACGGCGTGAAGATCGCTATAGTATCTGCAGGTATTAAAAAGCCTGGGCGACGAGATTTGGTGGTGTTTGAGTTGGCTGAAGGCAGCTGTGTAGCAGGCGTTTTCACAAAGAACCGATTTTGTGCAGCGCCCGTTTTAGTTTCAAAAGAGCATCTGTCAAAGGGTTCCCCAAGATATTTGATTGTTAACACCGGGAACGCCAATGCGGGTACAGGCGAGCAGGGCTTACGTGATGCTAAAGCAACGTGTGACGCTGTTGCACAATGTTATGGCGTGTCGGCCAGTGAAGTACTGCCTTTTTCTACTGGCGTGATTGGCGAGAACCTTCCAATGGATCGTCTATTATCTGCCATTCCAACAACTAAAGATGCGCTTGTGGCGGATGCATGGGTAGATGCTGCGTCTGGCATTATGACGACTGATACTCGTCCCAAAGGCGCCTCGGTTAGTTTCGAATATCAGGGGCATTCGATTACGCTTACCGGTATTTCTAAAGGCGCAGGCATGATCAAGCCAAACATGGCGACCATGCTGGGTTACGTTGCTACCGATCTCGCTATGGATCAAGAGATTCTTCAAGCCTTGTTGACTGAGACTGCAACCAAATCATTTAACCGAATTACGGTTGACAGTGACACTTCTACAAACGATTCCTGTGTCCTTGTGGCGACGGGTAAATCTTCGGCACCTGCAATTACTTCTGAGCAAGATGAGCTGTACGGTCTTTTCAAAGAAAAGCTACAGACGCTGATGATTACTCTGGCTCAAGCGATCATTCGGGATGGGGAAGGCGCCACCAAATTTGTGACTATTCAGGTTGAGAATGCATTGTCGCAAGACGAAGCACTGGAAGTGGCATTCACTGTGGCTCATTCACCGCTGGTTAAGACGGCGTTATTTGCTTCAGATCCTAATTGGGGGCGTATTTTAGCGGCCGTGGGACGTGCGAACATTTCCGAGTTTGATTTGAATAAACTTGAGATTTACCTTGATGACGTTTGTATCGTTCGGGATGGTGGTCGTGCTACGGACTATACCGAGGAAGCTGGGCAGGCAGTGATGAATCAAGAAGACATTCTGATTCGTATTAATATGGCGTCAGGTGACGCGTCTGAGACCGTATGGACCAGTGACTTGTCTCATGACTATGTCACCATTAACGCAGAATACCGTACTTAAAACCAATAATTATTATACAGAGGCAGATGACTTCTGCCTCAAGCTATTCTTTCATCTAAAAAGGAGTTTGAGATGGACGTGACTGCTACCGAAGATATCTCGTCTGATGTTGTAGAGCGCAAAAGAGTTGGTATAGAGTTTTCAGGAACCGGCAAAGAGTTCTTCAAAATCTGGATCGTTAATATCTTTTTGTCGATCATTACCTTTGGCGTCTACTCTGCGTGGGCGAAGGTTCGAACCAATCAATATTTTTACTCCAACACTTCGTTATTAGGAAGCTCATTTCAGTACCTTGCCGAACCAATGAATATCCTCAAGGGGCGAATGGTTGCGGTTGCGCTGTTAGTGGCGTACTCCTCTGTCCAGAAGCTGTTTCCACAGTACGGTTACATAGCCTTTGTTCTGTTGATGTTGGCTATTCCAGGCTTAATCGTGTTGTCGTTATCTTTCCGCTTGAGAAACACGGCCTACCGTAATATTACGTTCCATTTCCAACGAGATTTTAAAAAGGCTTATGTGATTTTTGCTTTGCCCGTGTTGTTGGTGTCTTTGTTTATGGTTCCCCTCATGCTACATGAAAACTCGCCTGAGGTTCAGAATGCTTACCAGTACAATGACATGCTGGAGGAGTTTCTCGAGGACGATGAAATTTCGTTTGATGAAGAGGTTGAATTGACGGAATTCATTGATATGAACTCTTTAACGATTGATGACTCCGGCTATGCTGTGACTCCGCCGCCTCCTGTGTGGGCGTTTATTCCATATCTGTTTCTAATCCTTTTGTTTCCTCTTTGGGATCAGATGTTCAGTGCATTTAAACTTCGTCAGAGCCAATTCGGTACCTCTAACTTTACATTTGGTGCGGGTGTTTGGGACTTCTATAAAATGTACCTTCTGGCTACCGGGGTGATCATTGGGCTGGGTATCTTTCTGGCGACTGTGGTGGTGTTCATCAAGCAGACGATTGACTCGTTGGGGATGAATTTTGTGTTGATCGCAGTGACTACTCTGCTGACTTTTGTTATCTACATGTTGGTTTATGCGTATTTTTCCGTTTATAAGCAGAACTTGATTGTGAACAACAGCTCAATTGATGAGGTCACCTTGGTATCAAGCCTTGAGGTTGCTGGCTTGTGGTGGATATACATGTCGAATACGGTCTTGATCGCTTGCACACTTGGCTTGGCGACCCCTTGGGCCAAGATTCGTGCGGCCAAATACCGATTGGAAAATACTGCAATTATTACCGATTCATTAAACAACTTTGTTGCCAAGCAGGAAAAAGAGCGTCGTGCTTTGGGTGAGGAAGTGGGTGAAGCCTTTGATGTGGACATTGGTTTTTAATGGAGTTTGAAGCGGTTTATCATGATGGAGAAACCAGTCGATCCGAACTGGTTTCTGTCTCAGTGTCGGAAGAGGGGGTGGTCACCCTCACATCATCTTCACCAACCTCTCTCATAGCTTCTCACGTTAAGGAATGCCGGTGGCAGGAGTTAGTGGTCCAGCCCCGAATTGCCAATACCCCTCGATGGATACGCTTACCTAACGGTGCCCAGTTGGAAACCGCCGATAATGATCTTGTGGATCAAGTGCAGGAACACTTTCAGACTGGCGCGTTTAATCGACTCATCCATTCATTAGAACACTCCTGGTGGATGATTTTGATCGGTGTGGTCTTTACCGTTGTTTTCTTGTGGGGAGGCGTTCACTATGGATTGCCTGTTGCTGCAAAATATGGTGCAGAGGTGATTCCTCAGGACGTGTTATACCCTCTTGGGGATGATGTACAAGTTTGGATGGATGAGAATCTGTTTGAGTCCAGTCAGCTGGAACCAGACCGACAAGAAGAATTAAAACATCGATTTCAGCGTATTCTAAAGCCTCATCAAAACTACACACTAGTATTCCTGGCGAGTCCGAAACTTGGCGCTAATGCATTGGCTTTGCCTAATGATCACATCATTCTCACAGACGAGTTGGTTGAGCTGGCAACCAGCGATCATCAGATCATTGCTGTATTGGCGCATGAGATTGGGCACCTTGAACATCGGCATGCATTGCGACGGTTATTACAACAGGCGGGGTTAGCTTCTATCCTGATGGTGTTCGCGGGCGATGTATCGAGTGTGAGCTCCGCCGTTGTCTATTTGCCAGCACTGCTGATTGAATTGGGCTACTCTAGAGAATTTGAGTATGAAGCAGATCAATACGCCATAGAATTTCTGGATCAGCAAGGCATGGACGTTGATTATTTCGCTCAGATTTTGTCTCGATTGGCAGAACAGCCTATGGATGAGAGTGAAGAAAGTAGTAAACAAAATCATCAGGATGACGATCAAAGTAACAAGTACTTTGAATATTTGTCGACGCATCCCGGTGTAGATGCTCGTATTCAGAGGATTAATGCGTGGCGTCGAGAGCCGAACTGATCAAGGCGGTAGTGAGAATTAAATGAAATTGGTGCATGTAGCGGTAGCAGTGATTGAACGAAGCAATGGTGATGTGTGCATCGCCAAGCGTGCTGATCATCAACATCAAGGTGGTTTATGGGAGTTTCCAGGAGGTAAGGTTGAGTCGGGAGAAACACTCACTCGGGCTTTACAAAGGGAGCTTCATGAAGAGTTAGGCATTGATGTGTTACAGCACGAACCCTTGATTTCGGTGAAATACCGTTACCCGGATAAGCATGTGCTGCTGGATGTACATCGAGTGACTGAATTCACTGGCGAACCCCACGGAAAAGAGGGGCAGCCAGTGGTTTGGTGCGCTAAAGATCAGCTTCCGAAGTATTCCTTCCCTGCCGCCAATAAAGGCATCTTAAACGCCTTACTTTTGCCTCAACGTGTAGCCATTCTGGACCCGTTGTCGAATGAACAGCTTGAGGCGATCAAAGCATCGTTTACGCCGGAAAGTTTAGCGATATACGTCAGAGATTCGAATAAATCAGAATTTGTTGCCCGGCTGAGTGAACTGAAAGATCTGGGGTTTCGGGTTCTTCAGAAAAACGACCCGCTCATGTGTCATCTGACGGCGGATCAATTAACTTCGTTAAGCTCCCGTCCCGATGTGCTTTGGTTGTCGGCATCATGTCATAACGAGGAAGAAATTGAGAAAGCCAATGCGTTGGAGGTGGACTTTATTTTCATTTCTCCGGTGAAGGAGACGCCTTCTCATCCTCAAGCCTGTGTGCTTGGGTGGGATGAGTTTGCCCGTTTAGCTGAGCTGGCTCATATGCCTGCCTATGCATTGGGTGGCGTGAATAATGAAGATCTGGCGATTGCCTTGGCTCATGGCGCTCAAGGCATTGCAGGTATCCGGGCGTTTCAGAAGTAGGTGGGATGGCTAGAAGGTGTCTTCTTCGGAGAAGAGATCGTCGAAGCCTTCCTGATCTCCTTCAATCTTATGTTCTTCCTTGGCCCATGCGCCTAAATCAATCATCTTGCAGCGTTCACAGCAGAAAGGAAAGTGTGGGAATTTTTCGGTATCGTATTGTGTCGGTGCACTGCAGGTCGGGCATTTAAATAATTTAATCGGTTCTGACATGGTTGACGTCCTCAAGTAATTAGTTGGCGGCTTGGGCAAGTGTTAGAAATGTCTGGTGAAGTTCTTGCGCATGTTCCCGAACAAGCGGTAAATCCCGGCTGTTATCCAGAATGTATTCTGCTTTTTCCTGTTTTTGCTCACGGGGCATCTGTGCCTCGATGATTTTTTCTACTTGTTCTCTCTCGTTGTTGTCCCGCTCGCAGGTGCGACTTATTTGAAGCTGAACAGGGACATCCACAAGTAACGTTGTGTTCGTCAGTAGGTGTTGATCGGTTTCGAAGAGCAGAGGACTTTCTAGTATCGCGTAGTCTGACGAAGAGTTATTCAGATCCTCAATGATTGCGTCTCTGATCAGGGGGTGCAGCAGTGCTTCCAGCCAACGGCGTTTTTCTTCGGAATTAAAGATAATGCTTCTTAACTGTGCTCGATCGAGAGCGCCATCTTCCAACAGAACCTCAGGACCAAAGTAGTTGGCAATTTCTTTTAATGCGGGCGTACCCGGTTCAACAACGTCTCGGGCTTTTTGATCCGCGTCGACCACATTTATGCCTTGCTGTTTGAAAAATTGAGCCACTGTACTCTTACCACTGCCAATGCCTCCGGTCAGGCCAACGATGAACATCCCGTATTTCCTCGACTGTTTTCTAAAATTAGGAGTGAAGCATTATAAAAGAGTGGTGCGCAGGTTTGAATTGAGATGTTTTGAAAAGAAACTCTGGATTAGCTTGACTGTTCAAAAAATAAACTATACTACAAAGTTATTTGAATCATGAAGTTAAGCATCTTTCTTTAGGAATTACCTAAGAAAAGGGAGTTAATGTGAAGATTGGGCGCATGTTAAGCCTTAGCTGGTATGGCGGGGTCGACACCAAGGATATCGTTGCAAAACAAGTAGCGAGTATCCATCAGCAGGTGGAAAATGGGGTGTGGTTGTGTGTTGCCCGGGAAGGTGGCTCCCCAAATAAATCAACCCAATTAATTGGTCTGAACATAGATCAGTGTGATGAATTGGGGTTAAGTCTTCGCTTTTACGAAGAATGCTTGATACCGCTGTTTCATCACTTGCGACGGGGCTTTAGTTTCAATTATCACCATTATTCGGCCTATCGTAAGTGGAACAAAGGGTTGGCTGAAGGCTTGGCTTCGTTGTATCGCGATGGTGATGTGTTGTGGTTGCACGATGCACATTGGATTCCATTGGCTCGATATTTAAAAGAACTGCAACCCAACCTCCCGATTGGTTTGTCTTTATCCTCTTCATTTTGCGGGACTGAGGTGCTCAAAACCTTACCGGTTGCGGAAGAGTTATTAGACGACCTGTTTTACTTCGATTTGGTGACTTTTTCTCGGGAAGCCGACATTCAGAACATTTCGAATGCGATGATGGATCTGAAGGGTGCGGTTACTCTCGCTGATAAGCGTCTCAAGAAGGATAATCAAATTCTCAAGGTGGCGGCGTATCCGCCAGTTTCGTTTGTTGATCGTGATAGCTTAGAGGGGCAGACCCCGGAAGATTGTTTTGGGATGTCTTCGGGGGATAAGTTAGTGCTTACTGTTGATGTGCCCTCCTGGTTCTCTAATCGAACTAATCGAAATCAGGCGTATGAGCTGTTTTTGAGGGACAATCCTGCGTTAGCAAAAGATATGGTGTTCGGTTCGTTAGTGACGCCTTTTGCGATCAATGAAGAGCGAGTAAAGAGTATTGTTCATCAATGGAAGGGGGATTTGGACGATCTTAATGACCATTGGCGCTCTTATTCCCGTAAACCGTTCAGGTTAGCGATTAGTCAGAAGTGGAGTACGTCACCCGAACTGCTTTTTCGATCTGCCAGAGTGTTTGTTGATTTAAGTCTGGGCTGTTATACCTCGTGTCATCATAGTGACTTCTGGTGGGCGCAAGATCCTGAGGACCCTGCCGTGTTGGTTGTGTCGTCGTTGGCGCTGGATGGTAATGATTTACCTGGGGCGTTGGTTGTTCATCCGCTGGATGTGGTGGGAGTGGCGAATGCGGTTAAGCAGGCGTTGTTGATGCCGTTATCAGAACGTAAGTTCAGGTTTGAGCAATTGGGAAATACCTTCAAAATGCTTAGTCCGGAACGTCGCCGTGCGAAGTTTACCTTCGATGTGGTAGAGCAGGCGAAGAAAAATCGTTTACAGAATTCTTCCAGAGCCATGCGAGAGCAAGCCAAAACCGTAAGTCACTAAGGTTTTGGCTGATTGTTCGATTACAGGAGCTTCAGAGGAGGCTCTTGCAGTGCTGCTAATTGTTCTTTTAAGGACAGAATGTGCTCAGACCAGTATCTTTCCTGACCAAACCAGGGAAAGTTATGCGGGAAGGCCGGATCGTCCCAACGACTGGTGAGCCATGCGGCGTAATGCAGTTGTCGTAAGGTTCGCATGGTTTCAATAAGTCCCATCTGTTCGGTAGGAAATTCACAGAACATTTCATAGCCTTCACGGATTTCGCACAGTTGCGTTTCTTGCTGGTGGCGATCGCCGGATAACAGCATCCAGATGTCCTGAATGGCCGGCCCGTTTCTGCAATCATCAAAATCCACAAACAAGGATTCCTCATCGCGGATTAAAATATTGCCCGGGTGAAAGTCGCCTTGCAGACGAATCTGGTTGGGAGCGTGAGCGGACCAGCACTGGCGCATGATGTCCAGTAACTGACCGGTCAGTACCTGATAGGGTTCTATCAGATAGTTCGGTAATAATCCCGATTGTTGAACGATCTCGATACTCTGTTGGCCAAATGTTTCGACGTTAAGTTCAGGTCGGGAGTTGAATTGCTTGGCCTTGGCTATGCTATGAATCCTGCCGAGCTGTGTCCCTACTTCATAGAGTTGGTCTAACTGATCCAGCTCTAGTGGCCGGCCTGATCGACGCTCGTAAAGACAAAATAAGAAGTCATCTTTCTCATGAAGCGTCTTTCCATCAATGAGTAACGGTGGGACAACGTTAATATCGGCGTTTGCCAATTCCCATTGGAAATCGTGCTCTTCCTGGATTTGAGTGCGAGTCCATCGGTTCGGGCGATAGACCTTGATAATCACCGGAGTGCTTTCTTCAATTCCTACTTGATAAACGCGATTTTCATAGCTGTTGAGCGGAAAAGTCCGTCCGTCAGAATAAAATCCAAGTGATTCGACGAGATCGATAATTTTGTCTTGTGTAAGTGATTGGTATGGATGAGACAGATCGGACACGATATACACTCGGGTGTTATGGCTGGAAGATCAGTCTAGTGGTTCATGGGCGTTCGGGCAATGGTCAGTAGATCTACCTGGTGAACTCCGGCGGCTTTTAGATGTTTGGCTGCTTCGTTGGCACTTCCTCCGGTCGTCATGACATCGTCAATCAGCAGGATTCGGTGATCCTGATTGGAGTTTCTCTGTCTATGGGGGAGTTGGTTCTCAGCGTGCAGCCTTTCAATGTGGAATTTGAATTGATGGGCAGTCTGTCGGGATCGCTTAGTTTGCTGTTTTTGGTTCGGTACTAGCCAACGCTTGGACAGTACGTTTGGCAGAACGGGAATATGGGTTCTTTGACTGAGTAACTGAGCCAGGGTTTGAGCTGGTGCATGGCCTCGCCGGATCATGCTTCGCCTACTGCTGGGAATGGCAATTAAGCCCGTTATCTTTCGATGTCGAAAGTGGTGGTAATACGCAGAGAACAGCCAAGCCTGGAGTGGTTTTAAGTTAGCAAGCTGATTGGCTTTAAATTGATGGATTAATGCCTGAATCGGAGGCTTATATTCGAATGGACTGAATGCGTGATCAAACGCAAAGGGCTGCTTTTGACAGTGACCGCACATGTCTAGCTGGGTGTTGGTAGGAAGCCCACAGCTTTCACAATGGGTAGTAATGTAGGGCAGTCTTGTTAGGCAGTCATAGCAGAAGTAGCTATCAAGTGATGAGAGAGGATAAAAGCAAAGCTTGCATTTGATCATTATTTGCTCAGATGTTAAGTTCTTTTCGTGTGGCTTATTGACAGTGTCGGTTTGCACATTAAGATGAACAACCATTACATTCGTCTCAGGTTATCACCTGACGTTTTTATCTAACATCGGAAGAGAGCGGTATATGAATCTCCAGCAACTAGGTCAAGTTCGACACGATTGGGAAACAGCAGAAGTTCAGGCGTTATTTGATATGCCTTTTAACGATTTGTTGTTCCATGCTCAAACCGTTCATCGTCAAAACTTCGATCCTAATGAGGTTCAGGTCAGCACTTTGTTGTCCATTAAGACCGGTGCATGCCCAGAGGATTGCAAATACTGCCCTCAGAGTGGTCACTACACCACCGATCTAGATAAAGAAAAATTGATGAAAGTAGAGAAGGTGTTAGAACAAGCGCGTAAAGCGAAAGAGATTGGTTCTACCCGTTTCTGCATGGGCGCTGCGTGGCGCTCACCAACCAAGAAAGACATGCCGTATGTGATCCAGATGATTCAAGGGGTCAAAGAAATGGGCATGGAAACCTGCATGACCTTGGGAATGTTGGATGAAGATCAATCCCAGGAGTTGGCCGAAGCAGGTCTGGATTACTACAACCATAATTTGGACACCTCTCCTGAATTCTACGGCAACATCATTACCACTCGTACCTATGCTGATCGTTTGAATACCATTGATAACGTTCGTAAAGCCGGTATGAAAGTGTGTTCTGGTGGTATTTTGGGGATGGGTGAAACCGAACTGGATCGTGCTGGCATGTTGATTCAATTGGCGAATATGCCTCAGCAGCCTGAAAGTGTGCCGATTAATATGTTGGTTCGGGTGGAAGGTACGCCATTCGCTGAGAACGAAGAATTGGACCCAATCGATTTCATTCGTACCATCGCGGTAGCTCGCATTATGATGCCGGAATCTCATGTGCGTTTGTCGGCCGGTCGCGAAGAAATGACCGATGAAATGCAAGCGCTTGCGTTCTTTGCTGGCGCAAACTCAATCTTCTATGGTGAAAAACTATTAACCACGGCGAATCCTCGTGCGGAGAACGATCAGAAGTTGTTCGAACGTTTAGGTATCAATCCGGAACGTCGTTGCGAGAAGCACTCTGAAGAGGCGCAGGAAGCCGCGTTAATGAACGCCGTGGAATCGCAACAACAAGACAAAATGTTCTACGACGCTTCTGTATAGAAGCGTCTTTCCTAAAACGCTTTATGTTTTTCAACCTCTAAGTGTTCCTGTATTTGGAGCCTCTATGGCAGACTTTGATGGTTTAAGTGACGCTCTTAACCTTCGTAAAGCCCAATCGCTCTATCGTTCCCGTCGGCTACTTACCAGTGCTCAACAACCTCAGCAGCAGATTGATGGTAAAGACGTAATTTCATTTTGCAGCAATGATTATTTAGGTCTGGCGAATCATCCAAAGGTCAAAGAGGCGTTTACCAAGGCGGTTGAACTGTATGGTGTCGGCAGTGGAGCTTCCCATTTAGTGAATGGACACAGCGCCTTACATCATGAACTTGAGCTGACTTTGGCAGAGTTTACCGGGCGAGATCGTGCGGTTCTTTTTTCCACAGGATTTATGGCTAATATGGGATCGATCACGGCATTGGTTGGTCGTGGTGATGCTGTACTGCAAGATAAGTGGAATCACGCGTCATTGATTGATGCAGGGCTTGCCAGTGCGGCTAAATTCAAGCGTTATCAACACTGTGATCTTGCCAGCTTGGAACGACAGCTGTTGAGTTGTTCCGATGCAGGACGAACGCTGATAGTCACTGACTCTGTGTTCAGTATGGATGGTGATATTGCGCCATTGGCCGAACTTGCGGATCTTGCTGACGCGCATAATGCGTGTTTGATGATTGATGATGCTCATGGTTTTGGAGTGTTGGGCACAACAGGCGCCGGAGCGTCAGAACAGTTTCAACTCTCTCAGGATCGTTTACCCGTGCTGATGGGGACGTTAGGAAAGGCGTGCGGTACCTTTGGTGCTTTTGTTGCCGGTTCCGAAGAGTTGGTTGAGACCTTAATTCAGCACGCCAGAAGCTACATCTACACCACTGCATTACCGCCGGCGGTGGCCGCTGCCAGCCTGGCCAGTATAGAACTGATTCAAACAGAAGGATGGCGAAGAGATCGATTACAACAGTTGATCAGTCAACTTCGCGCGGGTATCGAGCGGATTGGTTTTCCGTTGATGGAATCAGGAACTCCCATACAGCCGGTTCTGATCGGTGATGCTGAATTGGCTCTAAAGATCAGTGGCAAGCTCGAAGAGAATGGATTACTGGTGACTGCGATTCGGCCCCCTACGGTTCCGGATGGAACGTCGAGATTACGTATTACTCTGTCCGCAGAACATACCGAAGCTCAGGTTGGTCGGTTGCTCTCTGTTTTGGGCGATGTTTATGATCAGTTGAGTACTCAAGAACGAGAGCAGTTATCACAAGCGCGAACAAAGCTTTTGGTTTGAGGTGTGAAGTGACCGATCAGTCTTGGTGTCCTGATGGAGTTTTTATTGTAGGTGGCTGGGGTTGTCCAACCCATTGGATGGATGCGTTGGCACTTCATTTATCGAAGACGTTTGATTGTCCGGGTGAGGTGATTGCTCTACCGGGCTATGAGCTGACGGACACGCTGGCTGGCGAGGATGCTTACGCTCACTGGCATGAGCATGTTGAAGTAAAACTAAGTTCATATAAACGGCCTTTGTTACTGGGGTGGTCTTACGGTGGCATGTTGGCGGTTCGTTTAGGTGACGAACTGGTGTCTACCAAATCCATTGATCTTAAGGTTGTGGTGTTTGGAACCAGGCCCATGTTTTTAGATGACCCTTGGACCGTTTTTGATCATCAGGTGGCTAAATCATTTCGTGCGCGGGTGGCTGCGTCGCCTCATAAAGGTCTGGCCTATTTTGTCGCTTTGAATAGTCAGGAAATGGATAAGTCCCTGGTTGTGTCTCTGAAACAGGACATGCAGGCATCGAAGGTCGAGAAAGAGGTTTTATTGGAGTCTTTGGATCATCTTTATGAGCTTGATGTATCCAAGTCTTGGTCGTCATTGATGGAGAATCAGCGTCTGATGGCCTTGTATTTTAAAGCAGACGCTTTGGTTAGGGTGCCTGATGAAATAGAGCTGATATATCAACTCAAAGGTGGGCACTTGAGTCCTGTTTTCAACAGCTCAGAGTTATCGGATCGAATAGAAAGGTTACTCATTGGATAAGAAACAAATCGCCAAGGCATTTGGTAAGAAAGCAACGCTTTATGATACACACGCCAGGGTGCAGAAGTACGTTGGTGATCGTTTGCTTTCACTGCTGAAAGAACAGCAAGTTTCTGTTCCAGGTCCTTTGTTGGATTTAGGAACGGGGTCGGGCTATTTCCTGCCTGCACTGAAACAATTTCAAGGTGGGGATGCGTTGTATGCCGCCGATTTGTCGGAAGGCATGATTCGTTTCGTCAATGAGCACTATCAGAATGTACTTTCCAGCAGCTTTGTGGCTGATGCGGAGCAATTGCCGTTAGCGGATAATTCGCTGTCATATATTTTTTCCAGTATGGCGATCCAATGGTGTGAAGACTATAAACGCCTCTTTAAAGAATTAGTTCGAGTGGTAAAGCCAGGTGGTTTTGTGGCTTTTTCTACCCTGTTACCCAATACGTTGTTTGAGTTGAAAGACGCATGGCATGAAGTGGATGAGCGAAATCATGTAAATCGATTTCTGGACTCCGATTCCATCATTCATGCTATGTCGGTTCACGCGGAGATTCAAAGTGCTCATGCTGAACGAGTGGTGGCGGGATACCCGGATTTGAAATCGTTACTGCACAGCATTAAAGGCATCGGTGCGAACACTGTGGTCGAGGGGTCGGGCGCAATGACCAAGGGACAGTATGTGAAATTAGTTCGAGCCTATGAGTCCTTCCGCGATAGCTCAGGTATGTTGCCTGCGAGTTATGATGTGTTTTACGGCGTTATGCAGGTTCCTCAAGAATAAGCAAGGTGGTATGAATGAAGCGTTTTACAGCATTTGTCACAGGTACAGATACCGAAGTCGGGAAAACAGTTATAACCGCAGGGTTACTAAAGGCGTTCGAACAGCAGGGCTTCTCTACTCTGGGGCTAAAGCCTGTTTCCGCCGGATGTGATGTCACCGATGATGGGCTTAGAAACGAAGATGCATTACTTCTTCAAAAGGCAGCTTCTGTCAAAGCCGCTTATGAAACGGTAAACCCGGTGGCTTATGAGCCGGCAATTGCTCCGCACATCGCGGCTATGGAAAACGGGAAGTTATTAACCGCCAGTGGATTAGAAGGGTTTATCAGAGGTGCAATGTTAAAACCCGCTCAAGTTAAGTTGATTGAGGGGGCTGGTGGCTGGTTTACGCCGTTAAGCTATCAGGAAACGTTGGCAGACTTGGTTAAGCGTTTGAATGTCCCTGTGATCCTGGTTGTCGGAATGAGGCTCGGTTGTTTGAATCATGCGTTGTTGACTGTTGCCGCATTGCAAACCAGTGGTTTGACTTTAGCTGGATGGGTAGCTAATCGTGTTGACCCTGAGATGGGGCGATTTGATGAAAACCTGGAAACCTTAAAACAGATGGTTGACGCTCCTTGTTTGGGGGTTGTGCCGCATTTAGAGCAGGCTTCATGTGATCAGGTTGCCCAGTATTTGGACGTGACCCCCATCATTTCGGGCCGTTAATCGGGAAAAAGATCACATTATTTGTCAGAAAATTGGTGCTTATGGCTATTTTCTGGTTAAATTATATACAGGTTGGCCGTAGTTTATGAGGTAAATATGGTGACATCTGTATTGGGATCTGGTGTAGAAGGTTTATCCAGAAGTCGTGAAGGGCTTAACCAAAGTGCAAAAACCATTGCTAATGGTGGGCAGTCACCTTCGGGTGAATCCTTGCTTGCTTCCAGTTCTTCTTCCGATGATAAGATGTTATCCGCAGTCGTTGATCTCACGCTGTATGAAGTTCAATTCAAGGCGTCTGCAAAAGTCATTGCTACGGCGGATGAAACCCTCGGTCATTTGATTGATGAAACCGTGTGATAAATTTCTGAATGGGGTGGGTGAACTAGAGTATGCAGATTAATTCAGTATCCTTCGTTAATTTAGCCGATAGCCGCGAAGCGGTGGCTATGACTGCGTCTGATGATACCGAATTAAAATCGAAAGAGTCTTCTTTGTCTGCAGTTAATGAAGCTTCTGAAACAGAAGATTCAGGTCGCCAGTCTGAACAAAAGCCCTCTCAGGAAAACTCCTCTGCATCAGATTTGACCGAGCAGGAACTTCAACAGATTCGTAAATTAGAAGCGCGTGATCGTGAAGTTCGGGCTCATGAGCAAGCCCACCAATCCGTAGGTGGTCAGTACACCGGATCTGCCAGTTTTACCTATCAACGTGGCCCTGATGGCGTGAGCTACGCTATCGGTGGGGAAGTACCGATTGATACCGGTAAGGTTGAGGGCGATCCTCAAGCCACCATAGAAAAAGCGGATGTAGTTCGCAGGGCTGCATTGGCACCTGCTGAGCCTTCTGCTCAGGATCGACTCGTTGCATCGAATGCCTCTCAGATCAAGTTGGAAGCTCAGGCTGATTTGGCTGAAATGCGAGCTGAGGCGGCGAAAGAAGACACGGAAGACTCCAGAGCTGCAACAGAGGAATCAGACGAAACGACACGTTCAGAGGATGAGCAAACTACCCCAGGCTCAACTCAAGCCGCTTCTTCACGAGATGAATCCTCTTCTGATTCTGAGGAGGAGAATGCGGATTCCGTAAATTCTTTTGATGATGGATCTTTGTCCCCTGAAGATTTTTCTCACTTATTGGCCTCTGAAATTGCCCGTCGCAATGCAATGGCTGTCTTTGAAAACATAAATCGTGACCCCCCTAAAGGTAATTTGGATGAACTGGTTTGACCGGTGATCCATTTCTTCTATATTTCGTACCACACATCTAAATATCCTGTTCTTTGTTGACCTAAAATTGGGTTAAGTTTGCGTACCTTATCTTTGTCTTTGATTTGGGAAGTTGCACAGAAACGGTGCTTTTTGTCGGAAAGTCACTAGGGAATGACCTGTTTTTCGTTGGATTTTTAAAACATTTGTTTGAATTATCTTGACAATGTCAGGTATTAAACGTAAGTTTCAAACAACCGTTTGATAAGTTGGTCAAACATTGTACAGTATTTGGTTTGGCTTAAAAGTGGAACAGACGTTAGTAATCAAGCGATTCATTCTGTTCATTTAACCTGAAATCATGCCGAGGAAGTTACTATGCCAGAATATAAGGCTCCTTTACGCGACATGAAGTTCGTCATGGACGAACTACTAGACATGCAAACTCACTATCAGTCACTAGGTGCTGATGAATGTACAGAAGATATGGTTGATGCCATCCTTTCTGAAGGTGCAAAGTTCTGTGAGAACGTTCTTGCGCCTCTTAACCGTGTAGGTGATGAAGAAGGCTGTACTTGGAGTGAAGATGGCGTAAAAACACCAACTGGCTTTAAAGAAGCATATCAGCAGTACGTTGAAGGTGGTTGGCCTTCAATGACATGTGACCCTGAGTACGGTGGTCAAGGTCTACCTGCATCTATCGGTATCGCAGTAAGCGAAATGGTAGGTTCTTCAAACTGGGCATGGGGTATGTACCCTGGTCTTTCTCACGGTGCAGTTGACACTGTTGAAATGCACGGTACTGAAGAGCAGAAGCAAACTTACCTAACTAAGCTTATCTCTGGTGAGTGGACAGGTACTATGTGTCTGACTGAACCACACTGTGGTTCTGACCTAGGTCTACTTAAAACCAAAGCTGAGCCAAATGCTGACGGTTCTTACAACATCACTGGTACTAAGATCTTTATCTCTGCTGGTGAACACGACATGGCAGAGAACATCATTCACATCTGTCTTGCTCGTCTTCCGGATGCGCCTAAAGGCACTAAAGGTATTTCTCTTTTCATCGTACCTAAGATGCTTCCAAACGAAGATGGTTCTGTAGGTGAGCGTAACGCGGTTGCTTGTGGTTCTATCGAACACAAAATGGGTATCCACGGTAACTCTACTTGTGTAATGAACTTCGACGGTGCAAAAGGCTGGTTGATCGGTCCTGAGAACAAAGGTCTGAACTGCATGTTCACGTTCATGAACTTTGCTCGTATCGGTACTGCACTACAAGGTAGCTCTGCAATGGAATCTTCATTCCAAGGCGCGCTAACTTACGCAAAAGATCGTTTGGCAATGCGTTCTCTTTCTGGTCCTAAGGCACCTGAGAAAGCAGCTGACCCAATTATCGTTCACCCAGACGTTCGTCGTATGCTATTGACGATCAAGTCTCTTGGTGAAGGTGGTCGTGCACTAGCTTACCTAACGGCTAAGCAAGCGGACATCGTTAAGTCTCCAAATTCTTCTGAAGAAGCGAAGAAAGAAGCTGACGAACTACTAGGTTTCCTAACGCCAATCGCGAAAGCATTCCTAACTGAAGTAGGCTTCGAGTGTACTTCTCACGGTATGCAAGTATACGGTGGTCACGGTTTCATCGCCGAGTGGGGCATGGAGCAGCTAATGCGTGACGTTCGTATTTCTATGATGTACGAAGGAACCACTGGTATCCAGGCGCTTGACCTACTAGGTCGTAAAGTTCTAATGACTCAAGGTGAGGCGTTGAAGCGCTTTACTAAGATCGTTCACAAGTTCTGTAAAGAGAACGAAGGTAACGAAGCAATCGCTCAGTTTGTTGCGCCTCTAGCAGAGCACAACAAAGAGTGGGGCGACCTAACTATGAAGATCGGTATGGCTGCAATGAAGAATCGCGATGAAGTTGGCGCGTCTTCTGTAGACTACCTAATGTACTCTGGTTATGTATGTCTTGCTTACCTATGGGCAGAAATGGCTAAAGTTGCTCAAGAGAAACTTGATGCTGGTACTGAAGAAGAAGCTTTCTACAAGGCTAAGCTTCAGACTGCTAAGTTCTACTTCGATCGCATCTTGCCTCGTACTCGTGCACATGCAGTAACTATGCTGTCTGGTGCTGAGAACTTGATGGATATGGAAGAAGAAAACTTCGCATTCCTATAAGTTTCTAAGTGCTCTTATTTTAAGAGTCCTGGATACAGAAAAAACCGCAGCCTAGGCTGCGGTTTTTTTGTTTTAGGGCATACTATCTTTGTCATTTACCTGCTAGTGTTTTCTTTTCATTGAAACGTTTGGCTTAGGTGTCTCTATGGATAGTGCTCTTTGGTTGAGATATGGACTGGGTGTCAGTCGTGCCCCTTTCTTAACCCTTTCTTTGGTTTCTATCGTATTTGCTTGGTCTTTGGCATTTTTCCAGACGGGTTTACCTTCCTTCTTTGACAGCTTTTTGATTCTTATTGCTATGATCTCGTCCCATATCGGGGTGAATGCACTAAATGAATATCAGGACTTTAAGTCGGGATTAGACTTATCCACAGATAAAACCATCTTTAGTGGTGGCAGTGGCACGCTGGTGGATCATCCGGAGTTTGCAGAAAGGGCAAAACAGATTGCATTTGGTGCCATTGGTTTGGCGGTGCTAATCGGCTTGTGGTTTGTTTTTTCGGTGGGTATTGAGCTATTGCCGGTGGGGGTGTTGGGTTTATGGATTGTGATGAATTACACCACGGTGATTAATCGTCATCCCTGGTTGTGTCTGGTGGCGCCAGGGTTTGGTATTGGTATATTGGCCACTTTAGGCTCGGTGTACATTTTATCAGGTGGCCTTAGCTGGGAGGCTGTTTTTTGGGGGCTGGGATATGCTCTGTTGTTGAATAACTTACTGTTATTAAATCAGTTTCCCGATAAGCAGGCTGATGAAGCGGTTCAGCGTTGTCATATGTGGATTGCCAAGGGACCCGTTGTGTCTTTAGCATTGTTTCGAGCGCAGTGGATAAGTGCTTTTGCATTAGTTGCTATCAGCGTTTTGTTTGCAGATCTTCCTTGGTTCGGGTTGAGTATTTTGTGTGTGATGATGTTGGTATATCCGTTATGGAGATATACGCAGTCGGAGCAGTGTTTGTCTGACAATCTGCTCTCGGCTTTGGGTAAAAATGTCTTGTTGTGTCATGCATATCCGGCCAGTTTGAGCGCCATTTTAATTATTTCTCGTTGGCTTACTTGACCAAGCGTCTGCTCGTTATACAAATGACTTTTAATCTAGTAAAATCCCCTGCCATCGTACAAGTTGGCAATCCATGCCTGGGCTGTTTAAGCCTATAAACAGATAAAGCGAACCACAAAGCTGGAGAATAAAATGGCTGAATATAAAGCGCCTTTGCGTGATATGCAGTTCCTTCTTAAGGATGTGTTTGAAGCAGATAAACTATGGGCTCGTTTGCCTGGTGTTGCAGATGTTGTTGATCCTGACACCGCAGATGCCATTCTTGAAGAAGCGGCAAAGATTGCAAACGAAGTGCTGGCTCCTCTAAACCGTGAAGCTGATGAGCAGGGTTCTAAGTGGGAAGACGGAAAAGTTACTCCTCCTGAAGGTTTTGCTGAAGCGTATCAGACTTACATTGAAGGTGGCTGGAATGGTCTTGGTGGTAACCCAGAATTTGGTGGTATGGGTATGCCTAAGACGCTTGTTGGTCAATTCGAAGAAATGATTCAAGGTTCTTGTATGTCGTTTGGTCTTGCACCAATGTTGACTGCAGGTTCATGTCTTTCAATCAATGCGCACGCTAGCCAGGAATTGAAAGAGAAATACCTTCCAAACATGTACTCAGGCGTTTGGTCTGGTGCGATGGACTTGACTGAGCCGCACTCAGGTACGGATTTGGGTATCATCCGCACGAAAGCTGAGCCAAATGGCGACGGTTCTTTCAACATCACAGGTACCAAGATCTTCATCACCTGGGGTGAGCATGACATGGCTGAGAACATCATTCATTTGGTGTTGGCTAAGCTTCCTGATGCACCGAAAGGTCCTAAAGGGATTTCTCTATTCCTAGTACCTAAGTTCCTAGTAAACGATGACGGTTCATTGGGTGAGCGTAACGACTTCTCTTGTGGTTCTATCGAGAAGAAGATGGGTATTAAAGGTTCTGCTACTTGTGTAATGAACTACGACGGCGCGAAAGGCTGGTTAGTTGGTGAAGAGAACCAAGGTCTGGCATGTATGTTCACTATGATGAACTACGAGCGTCTTGCGGTAGGTATCCAAGGTATCGGTGCTGCTGAAGCGTCTTACCAGAGTGCTGTTGAGTATGCGCGTGATCGTCTACAGAGCCGTTCACCAAAAGGTGCTCAGAGCCCGGATAAAGTGGCTGACCCTATCATTGTTCACCCAGACGTTCGCCGTATGCTTCTAACCATGAAGGCATATACTGAAGCGGGTCGTGCATTCTCTACTTACACCTCTACTTGGTTGGATCGTGCTAAGTTCACTGAAGATGCTGATGAGAAGAAACTAGCTGACGCGATGGTTGCTCTTCTAACGCCAGTTGCTAAGGCATTCTTGTCTGATAAAGCGCTTGAGTCTGCAATCGCAGGTCAGCAAGTGTTTGGTGGTCATGGCTTCATCCGTGAGTGGGGTCAAGAGCAGCACGTTCGTGACATCCGTATTACTCAGATTTATGAAGGTGCGAACGGCATTCAGGCGCTAGACCTTATGGGTCGTAAGATCGCTATGAACGGCGGTTCTATCTACAAGCTGTTCTCTGACGAGATGAAAGCATTCGCTGCTGAAAACGAAGGTGATGCGGCAATGGCTGAGTTCATCGAGCCGTTGAAAACTGCAATTGAGAACCTTGATGGCCTAACTGCTCACGTTCTTGAAGCTGCACAGTCTGATGTTCATGAGATTGGTTCTGCGTCTGTAGAATATCTACATGTGTTTGGTCTGACTGCTTACGCTTACATGTGGGCTAAGATGGTTAAAGTGTCTCAGGCGAAAATCGCTGAAGGTGATACTTCTGGCTTCTATGACTCAAAAGTATCTACTGCACGTTTCTACTTCAAGCGTCTACTTCCAACTTACGAAGGTCTAACATCTTCTGTTAAGAATGGTGCTGAAGTATTGTTTGAATTGGACGAAGACAAGTTTGTTTTCTAAGTCGATTTCGAACTAATAAAAAAAGCTCGCTTCGGCGAGCTTTTTTTATGGGGCTTGATCCGTCCTGAAATGAATTTGGTAAAAAGTGGAAGCTTGTATTCAGCCGTACTTATTTATTCACTTTCATTTCAATATCTTTTACCGCATGTGGGTTGTCGATGAAGCGGTTACGATTACCCTGGATTTTTTCTACAAGAATATTTCTGTCTCTTTCAGCCTGATCAACCGGATCTTTTTCATTCCATTCCATCAGCATATAAACGCCATCAAGGATAGGAAGGTCATAAGCATCGTGCATGTAGAAAATGATACGAGCGATATTACCTTTAATATCGTCAGCGGGTTCGACGGTTTGGAAATTAGACTTGTAGGAACAGTTTAAATTCGGGAACTGATCTTTACTGCTAGGAAGCTCTGCGTAGCGGGAATTACGTCGGTTTAATTCTACTCTTGGCGTTACCGGGTAGATGTTGTGTAAGTCCGATGCTGCAAACTTATAATCTGTGTTCGATCTTCTACAGCGGCTTTTGGTCCCACAGTTGTAGAAATCAATCATTAGTTGTGTGTTATAAACATGCCCGGCAATGATTCGACGTGTTTTACCTTCAAATGGCTGCTTGCAGAAAAATGATTCTCCGCCTTGGCTGTAGATTTCATCCCAGAAGATATCGTTACTTGCTTTTTTCGGGTCATCGATTTTTGTCTGGCCATCGGCAACAGAATGCAGCGAAGTAAAGATACCTAACGTGATCAGACAGGCGCTTTTTAGGCCTAGGTAATTCATTGACTTCAATCCCAATCGAACGTTTATTATTGTTAGAACTGAGAACAGTGTAACAGCCTTGCTACAATTTTAAAGATCTAAGGAATAATTATTTGACACTAATATTAAATTATGTCAGACGTTTGTTTGAATGTGTCAAAGTGTAAGAAAAAAGGACTAGATTTATCATTGTGTAACGAGTCAGGAGGCAGGGCACCTCCTGAGTTTTTGTCGATTAGCTGCGCTTTTTAGGTACCCAAGCCCAGATCATTTCGCATTCTACAGGCTCTTTATTGTCTTCGTCTGTTACTGTGATTTTGACGCTGACTTCGCCCTTATCCTGATTGATCATCAACTGACGCTCGGCTTCAGATAATTCAGCAACGGCCGTTAAGTTACCTTTAGCACGACGAACATAGTTCAAGTTCATTGATTTGATTAGCAGTAACTTGTCGTCAGGGCAGTTCATTCCGCACAGGAAGCCTGTTGCAGACTCAGCCAATAGTGCCATTGCCGCTGCATGAACGCCTTTAATGTGGTTTTGAACGCGTTTTTTATTCTTTAATACAAGTACACTACGTTCTTGGCCTAATTCTTCGATTTGGATACCAGAAGTACCAGCGAAAGGAATTACACGCCCAAAAAACATGGATAGAGTTTTGCCTTTAAGTGGTGATGGCAACTTGTTGATGTTAGAAACAATGGTAAGTAATTGACTCATAGTATTAATTCTCTCTGATTGATTGCACGCATTTTATACTGATTTGGTGAAGGTAAAAAAGTTGATATGTCACCAATCTTTTTAAAAATGGATAATTTACTCTAAAATCAGTGGATAATGATTTAGTTGAATTGCTATTTAGCAATTTTTTAATAGATATCTTGTGCTAAAGTATGTCTAAGACAGTAATGACTTACTTTTAAGATAATAAAAACAATGCCTTTAAGCCGGAACCTAGAAGATGGATCTTAACGATTTTCTAATTTTCACCCGAGTTGTAGATTGTGGCAGCCTCACAGCCGCTGGTCGTGAGCTCAATATGCCGAAATCTACGATCAGTCGTCGTATTACTCAGTTGGAAGAGCGCTTAGCCGTACGTCTGTTAGATCGTACTACACGTCATCTCAAGCTAACTGAGATTGGTGAGCGTTATTACGGGCATTGTCAGAGAATTCTTCGTGAAATAGAAGAGGCCGAAGCCAGTCTTTCCGATCTCCAACAAAAACCGCAAGGTCGATTGAATATATCTACGCCAGTTGAGTTTGGTATGTACTACATGGGCGGCTTGGTCTCGTCGTTTATGGATAAGTACCCGGAGATTCAGTGTCGTGTGGATTTATCCGGTCGAGCAACGGATTTGCTGGAAGATGACATTGATATTGCCCTGAAGATTGGTGATTTACCTGATTCAAACTTTGTGGCAACCCGTTTAGGGGTGTTGTCCCGTGGTATCTATGTAAGCCCTGAATACATTGAGCGTAATGGTCCGTTAGACACGCACGAGCAGTTGATTGAATCAAACTGTATCGTCATGCAGCAAAGCCAGCATCTACCCTGGAACCTGCTGGACCCTCAAGGTGTACCGGTACAGGCGCGAGTAAAAGGAAGCCTGGTTGCAAATAACATCACCTTTATTCGGGATGCGGTTATTGGTGGTTTAGGAGTTGGGTTACTGCCTGTGGATATTACGGCGAAGGCCGTACAGGATGGCAAGCTGATCAGCGTGCTTGAAGAATATACGGTACCACCTTCCACACTTCATGCTGTTTACCTTTCTCGTCGCTATGTGCCGCCAAAAATCACGGCGTTCATTAACCATTTGAAAGAAAATCTGGCAATGGCTGCGTTTGAAGCGATTGAAAATATCACCTGATTTCAAAAAAGTGACGAAAATTTGAACAATTAAAGGCGCTTTACTGGCGCCTTTTTTGACTTTGTAACTTTATGTTTCATGTAATGGAACTGTCAGTTCGAATATAGGGGCTTTTAAAAGATTTTTAGCTGGCTATAGTAGTTACTAGTCTGTTTCGAGATGCTCTCGCATCCGGTTGATAGGCTAGGCTATTCAATCCTTTTGTTAGGCAGTACCAGACACGGAACATGTCTGTCGTTGTTGGCCCTAAACAGTAAGTTTAGGGCTTTTTTTTTGCCTGTAATTTGATGATCCCTTCTAAATACCGTTTCTTAGCCCTAAATTGTGTGGATAAGGTTGCAAGTACAGTTGCTGCTCTATGTAGTCATTACCAATTTTTCGGGTGTAGTGTTGAAGTAGCGTAATAGGCACTACAAGGGGCACGATGCCCAATCGGTAATCATTTATGACCTGAGTTAACTCTTGTTGCTCAATCGCGCTGAGCTTGCCTTTGAAATAGCCTCGAATGTGGAGCAGGGTGTTGGTATGTGTTTTCTTCGTGGCCCGCTTCTCAAGATGTGTCATTAACAATTGAATATAATCATGGGCAATGTCTTCAAGGGGACGACTTTTTAAGTCAGATAGTAATTTGCCGGTTTCTTTATAGCCTTTAACTGAATGAGCCATGAGCTGGTATTTGATGCGCTGATGGAAGTTAATCAGGCCCTTAGAGGTTAGCCCTTGTTGAATAAATAAACGCCAGTGATGATATACAAACACTCGCACCAGGAAGTTTTCCAGTAATACCGGATCGTGTAAGCGGCCCTCTTCCTCCACCGGGATTAAAGGGTGTTGTTCTTTAAAGGCGTTTGCAAAGATCCCGGCACTGCTGTTTTGGGCGTAGCCATTGTCGGCATAGACCTTAACTCTGAACACTCCACAGCTGGGCGATTTCTGCATAAAGATGTAGCCGCTGAGGTGATCCAGCTCTTTGACTCGTTGAGCGCTATAGTTCGCAAGTGCATCTGTGACGTCAATGCGGTTGTCTTTGGTTTCAACAATGCGTTGTGTTTGATCGTCCCCAACCATTCTCAGAGTCCGTCTGGGAACGCCTAATCCTGCACCTAATTCAGGACAGCTAGGAACATAATCAAAGTACTGACCGAGTTGTTCGGTGCATAGCTTTGAGTGTTTGTGTCCACCATCAAATCTAACCTTGTCGCCTAACAAGCACTGGCTGATGCCAACAGGGATCTTGTGTGTTAACTGACCGTTATTCGAAATGTTTGGGCTGAACATGATCTGGTTCCTCGTACATTGAATGTCAGGTGATCTAAATCGCATTTGATTAGGTATAACCAAATATTCGCACTAGGCTTTTTTAATATACGACGCTTCGTCAAAAGAGGATCACTTATGCGTGTACTGGTGACAGGCGGTACTGGGTTTGTTGGTAAGGCTTTGGTCAAGGCGCTTATTAATCAAAATTATCAAGTAACGATTGTGACACGGCAGGAGCCGTCAAAGGTTGAATGGTTAGGCAACAGTTCGGATCAAGTAGCCTGGTTGGTCTGGGACTTTTCTCATAGCGGTGATGCTCCTTCTATACAAGCGCAGGACGTTGTGATCAATCTTGCGGGAGAGGGGATTGCTGATAAGCGTTGGACGGAGTCGAGAAAACGATCACTTCGTCAGAGTCGAATTGATTTCACCAATAACTTAATTCAGTGGGTGAGAAGCCAGTCTTGGAAGCCCTCTCATTGGCTAAATGCCTCTGCCATAGGTATTTACGGGACTGGCTCTGAGGTCTTTACTGAAGATGATAGAGCTGGTGACGACTTTGCTGCTCAGTTGTGTGAGGATTGGGAGGCCGTGGTAACTGATCAGATAGACTGGCCGTGTCGAACGGTGTTGATGCGCTTTGGTGTTGTTCTGGGCCATGGAGGGATGCTTAAAAAATTGAAGCCCTCCTTTGTGATGGGCATGGGGGCAACGTTAGGAACGGGCGAGCAAGGCTTCACGTGGATTCATATGGAAGATCTGCTCAGAGCTATTTTGTGGTTGTTGGATCATCCTGAAATCGATGGGTCGTTGAATTTGACGGCTCCTGCGTCAGTTACTAATGCGGAGTTTACTGAGGCGCTGGCTCATTCGCTTCATCGACCCGCCTGGCTGATGATGCCTCCTTTTGTCTTGAAGTTAATGTTTGGTGAAATGGCTGAAACACTTTTGCTTTCAGGTCAACGGGTTTATCCGAAAAGGCTTGAGCAGGAAGGCTTTACTTTCAAATACCCTGACATAAACACTGCGTTGAATAATTTATTCCGGTAATATTCGTCCAGTTTGAGAGAGTGTTGCACTTATTATCTGAATATAGGGAAACGTTAAAACTATGAGCAAAAAAGTGGGCGTGTTGTTAATCAATCTCGGAACCCCTGAACAGCCTACCCCTCAATCCGTCAGACAATTTCTCGCGGAGTTTTTATCGGATCGTCGAGTTGTTGATATCCCTAAACTGCTTTGGATGGTGATTTTGCATGGCGTTATTTTACGCATTCGTCCAAAGAAAGTAGCTAAGCTTTACCAAAGCATTTGGTTTGATGATGGTTCTCCATTGATGCATTACAGTCGTAAGCAGCAACGGGCGTTACAGCAAGCGCTGGCAGGCCAGGACATTCCGGTGGAGTTGGCGATGACTTATGGTAATCCCTCTATGGTGGATGCGGGTAAGTCGCTGGCTAAACAGGGCGTCGAGCACATCATTGCGTTGCCTTTGTATCCTCAGAATTCTCGTACTTCTACGGCTGCGGCGTTTGATAGTTTGGCGCGTGGATTGGCCAAGTGTCCTCATGTCCCGGGCTTAACCTGGATCAGTGATTACCATGATCATCCTGAATATATTGCCGCCTTGGCTGCATCAGTTGAAGAGTACTGGAAAGCATTCGGCCGTGGAGATCACCTGTTGATGTCATTCCACGGGATTCCTGAGCGTCTTGAGCGCATAGGTGATCCTTATCCGAAACAGTGTCGAACGACGGCTAAGTTACTGGCAGAGAAACTAGGTTTGTCGTCTGACCAATGGCAGGAAGCGTTTCAATCGCGCTTTGGCCGCGAAGAATGGGTCAAACCCTACACCGATGCAACGCTGGTAGCCTGGGGGCAGAAAGGCATGGGGCGTGTGGATGTGGTTGCGCCGAGTTTCTCTGTTGATTGCCTGGAAACTCTGGAAGAAATTCAGATTCAAAATAAAGAAATTTACCTCGAAGCGGGTGGTAAAGATTACCACTACATCCCAGCGTTGAATGCAGACCCGCGTCATATTGAATTCCTGGCCAGGTTGGTGAATGAGTATTTGCCGTTCAAATAGCGCTATGATGTGGCGCATTCTCGTGATCATTAGCTGTGGGATTTGTTCTCTGTTGTGGGGGCTTCCTGCTGCTATGGCCTTTCAATCCTCTCAGCCCTCTCAATCAACCCAGAATACAGCTGATCATTTATGGCATATCGTGGGGACGGGGTATCGACCTGGCACGCAAGAGGTGCTTTTTTATGAGTACCACCGTCTTAGCTTTGACGAACAAGGGTCGATTCAAACGAGACATGTTGAATATCGATTGCCTGATCACACCTTGAAGAGTGTTAAAACGATTGATTATTCTTCTGGTAATTCATGGACTCCGAGCTTTAGTTACGAAGATCTGCAAGCGGGCTACCGTGTCGGTGTGGAGGTAGATGCCGGTTTCGGGCGTTTGTATCGGGAATCGAAAGGTGAAGCTTATGAAGAAACTCGTTTGTCGATCAGTGAGCTAACGGTCATTGATGCAGGGTTTGATGCCTTTATTCAGAAAGTCTGGCCGCGCTTGACGCAAAAAGAAGACGTGTTGTTTTCGATTTTTGCGCCGCTTAAATTGGATCAGTACGATTTTTCTATAAGAATGGTTCAGCGGGTAGAAAACCAGTGTCACCTTGAAATGTCACTCGATTGGTGGCCTGTGGAGTTGTTCATATCACCGGTACAGTTGGAATACGATTGTGATACGCAGCGATTACTGAGGTATCAGGGGATTACCAATTTACGGGATAACAACCTCGATCAATATACAGTAGATATTCACTATCAGTGGTTCAGTGATTATCTGCCGTTCCGGGTTACCGAGTGAGGCGTATAAGCCGGGGTCGCTTTGCTGTTTAGCGGCCGTCCATGATTGCAAAGGTTAAGAATAATGAAGCAAACCCTATCGCAATAACGGAACCTAGTGTGGGTACGGCCATCATTGCACCAGAGGCAAATAACCATAATGTACGTACACGGCCTTCTCGTTTCCTGCGAAGAATAACTCTCTGATTACCGTGAGCAATGGGTTCCCATTCACAATCGACTAGATAGTTCCTAAGGGTATAGATCAGCAGTAGTAGTGTTTTGGTCATATTATCACCCAAGAGTTGTGTTAATCGGGCTTGGTTGATCTCGTACAGAAAATTTCAGTCAGCTCTTAAAATCTAGTTCTCCTTGAGATTGCGTGCTATGTTAATGCTCGTTGTTAATTGTTTTCACTGGGTTTTATTTTCCTAAGTGACTCTCATCTCTTGTATTTTTAATTGTACAAATATTGGAAAACAGCATGTCAGAAACCATCTTTACCAAGATCATTAATCGAGAAATTCCTGCGGATATTATTTACGAAGATGATCTCGCGTTAGCTTTTAAGGACATTAACCCTCAGGCGCCGGTGCACTTTTTGGTGATTCCTAAGAAAGTTATTCCGACCATTAATGCCATTGAGCCTGAAGATCGCGAAATCGTTGGCCACTTATACACAGTTGCCGCTAAAATTGCTCAAGAGATGGAATTTGCAGAAGATGGTTATCGTGCGGTGATGAACTGCAATGAGCATGGTGGTCAGACTGTGTACCACATTCACTTGCATGTGTTGGCCGGAAAGCCAATGGGCTGGCCGCCGTACACTGAGAAACTGAAAGTATAGGTTCTTTCAGTTAGTATCGGTTCTTTCAGTTAGTATCGGTTCTTTCAGTTAGTATCTAAAAGCGCTTGTGTATAGGGGGTCTATATGACGAGCGTCAGGCCGCAGTCTCATGCGGCCTGAAATCATTCTGCTGTTCTATCCTACTTCCACTCGATTTCGACCATTTTGTTTTGCTTTATAAAGGAAGTTATCGGTACGTTTGAACAGCTCTGTGAGCGGCTCTTTCGGTTGTCTTAGTGATATGCCAATGGAGATGGTTATTCCTTCGGGAATGTGTTCTTTAATGATCTCAATTTGCGAAGCTAACTCACGTAATCGATTCGCAAAGGCTTCCAATTGTTCAAGGTTGTCACCTTCCGTGATGATGACAAATTCTTCTCCGCCAAAACGATAGACCAGGTCCGATTCACGGCAATAGGCTTTTAGATGTTCCGCCAGGGCCTTCAATACTAAGTCACCAATTGCGTGGCCATAGGTATCATTCACCGATTTAAACTTATCGACATCGATAATCATTAAACCAAAGTGCTGGATTTTTTCCCGGTCGTGCAGATGAAGGCGTGGTGGAACAAACAGGTTGTAGTGTTGACGATTGTTCAGCTTGGTTAATTCATCGGTAAAAGTAAGTTCACGGATTCTGAAGTGATAAGCAATAAATTTATGGAGTACGGCGCAAACGACCAAAATCAGGAGCATGTTCGTCAGTGTTTCTGAAATTTCCTTGTAGAGAATATCTATTTCCTGATCAATCGGGATCATGAACAGCAAAGACCATCGATCCGAAATGGGCGCTTCACTTAGCAGGGCTTTCTCATGAATTGCGCCATCCAGTTGATAGTAGGGGATGTTGAATTCTCTGTTTGGACTGAGCTTTAATATTTTATCCGGCTGGAAAGCTTCCAGGTTTTTAAGGGGTTTCCCGGAAGGCGTTTTAAACAGCTCGGTATTGGTTAATTCTAAACGCACCTTCTCTGTGGTGTTGGTTAAGAAATGAAATCCTGCCAAATAATGTTTATTCACTAATAGCAGTTCGGTGTTGCGAATCTTTAGTAGCGGGAACCAGGTAATGTCATGGGCAATTACGATTTGGCCGACAGGGTGATCCCCCTCTTTAACCAAAATGCTCGAGAGCAAGCTGGGTTGCTCACTGGCGATGTCATAGTAGATATCCCAGGCAAAGCCTTGTCTGTTGGTGCGATTGAACAGGGGGCGATGTGATAAGGAGTTATTTTGTATGAGGCTGAAGTTCTTTGAGGAACGGTAAAGAATCTCTCCTTCAATGGTGGTAATCACTGAGATTTGGCTGTGAGTGCTTTTTAACAACTGTGAGTAGTCGGAAAGCTCGGCATCAGATGGCGCTTCTCGGCGTTTCATCAAATTAATCAAATCTGTTTGTTTTGCGAGTAAACGACTGCTTAATTCAATGCGCTTGATAACTTCGCGGGATTTATGTTCTGTAATTTCGGAGAATACTTGCAGATTATGGTTGAGATCCAGGGTGGACTTGGCTTTGCCCTTTGAGAACTCGATGATTTCATTTGTACCATGCAGGACAACAAGGGTGATACCCAAGAGCCATAATAGAGCTAACCAGGTTTTCTTGTGGATTTTCATTAGTATTGGTACTTATTCCGTTAGCAAAAGGCCCTCAATTGAGGGCCTTAGTGATAATCAATTAACTGTTTACTGATTATAGATGGGATAAGTGCCGATACTGTATTCGATAAAGTATTGTATAGAGCACCGGAATCACAATCAGTGTTAACACGGTGGCGAATCCTAAACCAAAAATGATAACCACCGCCATACTTTCGAAGAAGGCATCGAACAATAGGGGGATCATTCCTAGCATGGTGGTAATGGCGGCCATGCTGACAGGTCGTACACGGCTGACTGCAGACATAAATACGGCTTGATAGGGCTCGATGCCGTTAGCCAGTTCAGTATTGATTTGATCCACCAGAACAATGCCGTTCTTCACGATCATTCCCGATAAGCTCAGCATCCCCAATAGCGCCATAAAGCCAAAGGCTTTGCCGGTCAGAAGGAAACCGATAACAATACCGATCATGGCGAGCGGTACGCAGGCCCAGATAATAATGGGGGTACGTACGGCACTGAACAACAGAATGGTGACAATGAACATTAACAAATAGCCCATTGGCAGTGCCCCAAATAATGCGCCTTTCGCTTTTCCGGAGCTCTCGAATTCTCCCCCCCAGGTGAGGTGATACCCTTGTGGTAGTTCGATGGCTTCAATTTTGGGGCGTAATCGACTGAACACTTGTGCTGCGGTTTCGTTGCCTAAAATATTCGGGTCTGCCTGAATTGTCAGTGTGCGTTTACGATCCCGCCTGTGGATAACTTGATCTTCCCATTCTGTATTGAAGTCAGAAACAACTTGGGAGATGGCGACATAGTTATTGGTGATAGGGCTCCACACCTGTAAATTCGGTAAGCTGTTCACCGTTTGACGCTGATGATCAGGCAAGCGCACCTCGATAGGTAACAGGTCTGTTCCGTCCCGATACAAGCCAATCGGGGACCCGACGAAGCTCATCAACAGCAGTTGATCAAGATCGGACTTGTTAATACCCAGCTTACGAGCACGGGCCTCGGAGAACTCAGGTCGAATGACTTTGGCCCGGTTACGCCAGTCATGGCGAATGTAGCTCGCGCCAGGGTCCTGGTACATGATCTCTTCAACCTGAACCGCCAGCCGGCGAAGTACATCCGGGTCTGCACCAGTTAAACGGGCTTCAATCTTGGCATCATCAGAAGGGCCCAGCATCAGGCGCTTAAACTTCACTTGTGCATCCGGAAAATGATCATCGAAGTAGCTGGTCAGTTCCGCGATGAAGGGTTGTATGTCTTCCAGGCTGTCCGTTCGGATGATCAGTTGGGCATAGTTGCTGTACTGCTTTTCGGGCGAGTAAGTCAAAATAAAGCGCTGTGCCCCTTTGCCCACCGTTGCTGTCACATGCTGCACAAACTCTTTTTGTAAAATGTATTGTTCTGCCTGCTGGATATCGTAATGGGTATCTCGAATATCCGTGCCTTGTGGCTTCCAGTAATCGATCAGGAAAATCGGGGTGGTTGATGGTGGGAAGAACGACTGCTTAATGTTCGCAAAGCCTACAATGCTACCCGCCAAGGCGATCACCATCACAATCATGGTCGGTACTCGGTGCCTCATTGAGAAGTCCAACAAGGTTTTGTAACCGGTAAAAAAGGCTCCTTGATAGGGATCGTGTTCCGGCGCTTGATATTGCCCGTTTTCGTCTGCGTCTTGCTCAGGTGTTTCATGTGTATTTTGTGATTGAAGCGAGTCCTTGGACTGATCTTTGAACAAAAAATCGGCCAGGAACGGGGTAATGGTAATGGCGGTAATCCAGCTTAGGAAAAGTGAAATCGACAGCACGTAGAATAAGGTCTGACAGAACTCACCCGTGGCATCGTCCGAGGTGCCAATTGGTGCGAAGGCGAGAATGGCAATGATGGTCGCACCAAGCAAAGGCCAGACGGTTTGCTTGATGATCGCTTGCGCGGAACTCAGTGTGGATTGCCCCTTTTGTCGACCGATCAAAATGCCTTCAGTGACGACAATGGCGTTATCTACCAGCATACCTAAGGCAATGATCAGAGCCCCGAGGGAGATGCGTTGCAGATCAATCACAAACACCTTCATAAAAATGAAGGTGCCAAGCACGGTGAGGAACAAGACGGTGCCGATTAGCAGGCCACTCTTGAACCCCATAAACAGTAGGAGTACGACGATAACGATTACCACGGCTTCGGCCAGGTTCAGTACGAAATCACTGATCGAGCGGGAGACTTCGTCAGGCTGAAAGTACATGGTATCGATTTCAATGCCGATAGGGCGATAGCCTTCGAGCTCATTCAAACGGGCACGGAGCGTCTCTCCAACGCTGACAACATTGACACCGGATGCGAAGGAAACTCCCACGTTGATCGCAGGTTGCCCATTAAAACGAACAATGTTGGTGGGAATTTCATCGTAACCGCGTTCTACCGTGGCAACATCCCCCAGGTAAATCAGGTTTTGAGCACCTTGTTCACTGATCAGCAGGTTTTCTAATTGATCTACCGACTCAAACTCACCGGTCGGGTGCAGTCGAATATTTTCCTGTCCTACATGGATGGAACCAGCATTGGATACGGAGTTTTGGTTGCCAACGATGCTGTAGATCCGCTGTAGCGAAATTCCCAATGAGGCCAGCTTGTTCTTGTCGATATTGATGAATACTTTTTCCGGTTGAATACCGGCAACGCTGACTTTGCCGACGCCATCGACCAACACCAACTCGCGCTTCAAAAAGTCCACGTAGTCACTAAGTTCTTTTTGGCTGTAGCCTTCCCCTGTGATATTGAACATGATGCCGTAGACATCCCCGAAATCGTCATTAACTAATGGGGTTTTGACACCGGGCGGTAAATTACGGCTGGCGTCTTTCACTTTTCGGCGCAACTCATCCCAGATTTGGGGAAGGTAGTTGGCGTCGTATTTGTCTTTAATGGTGACAGTAATTTGAGATAAGCCGGGCGTGGATATAGACGTAATCTCATCCACGTAGGCGAGTTGTTGAATGGCGTTTTCCAGCAGATAGGTGACTTCTTCTTCCACTTGTTGAGGGGAGGCCCCTGGGTAGCGGGTGACAACGATGGCGTCCTTGATGGTGAATTCAGGGTCTTCTAACCTGCCTAACTCATCGAAGGATAAAATACCGCCAATGAGCAGAATTAACGTAACCAGCCAACTGGTGACTTTGTTGTTGATGAAATAGCCTGCAGTATCCATTTACAGTCCTCGCTCTCGTTCCCACGGACGAACCTGCATTCCTTCTTTAATGTTGGTTACTCCGGCCGTTACTATGATGTCTCCCGGTTTCAAGCCTCCGAAGACTTCTATGCCAGCGCTGGTGAGCTGACCCACCTGGACTTCTGCGAGGTGTGCGGTGTGGTTGTCAGGATCAATCTTCCACACATTACGAACTTTGCTGTCGGCTGTTTGGGTGTCGTAAGAGAACACCGCACTGGACGGGATCTGGTAATCCGGTAATACCGCTGTTGAGATAATCCGCATGTCCATCGCGACATTGGCTGTCATGCCGGGCAGAACGTTGAAATCGGTGGGCATTTCCATTTCGAGTTGGACTTCGTAACTCAAGGTCTGTGGGTCTGCTTCTGTGCTGTGTTCTTTATAACTGGCGAGGTAAGTGTTACCAGGATTCGCATCAAAAGTGATGACCGGTTGGTAATCGCGCGCCTCGGTATTTAAATGGGCGATCATGGACTCCGGTAGTTGAAAACTGATGGTTAATACGTTGTCCGACTGCAAGTGCAGAATGACTTGTTGCGCTTGAATGTTCTGATGATTCTCTACTAAGACCTTTGATACGACACCGGCAAACGGGGCGGTTAACTTGGTGTAGGCCAAATCTTGTTTAGCCAGATCGAGTGCCGACTTGGTCGATAGGTATTGTGCTTTCTTTTGATCGACGGTCGAAATGGCGACCAATTTCTTTTCCAGCATTTTTTTGAAGCGATTGTATTCCACCTTGGCTAAATCAAAGCGCGCCTGACGGTCATCTACCTGAAGTTGATAATCGGTAGGGTCGAGTTGTGCGAGCAGTTGCCCTTTCTCCACCTTTTGTCCGGCTTTAACGGGCAGCTTTTTCAATTCACCGGCGACTCGAAAGGCCAATACCGACTGGTCACTGGCTTCCACTTCTCCTGGAAAGTTGCGAATAGAAGCACTGTTGGCTTCACCGAGCATCAGTAATTTGGCTGGTCGAATGATGTCCTTTTTGACAGGAATTTCTTTGTCACAACCCACGAGCAGAGTGAGCGGGATCATTAACCCAAATAAAAGGCGAATCGACGGTTTCATTTAAAGCCTCACAGCAGATTGGATTCAACAGAATGTGCACATTAACTGTAGAGGAAGGATAGGAATTCATAAACTCAATTTATTAACCATTCTGGCCTATTCTTATGGAATTGGTTTGTTTCTGCTGGTGTAAATAACCCTTTAATAAATAAGGTTTTATCGGGGGAATTGTTTTGGTGATGAACTAAAGGCTTCTGGCAAACAAGCGATAACTAAAGAAATACAGTAGAAGGTTCTTTATATGAATCGTGTGGTTTCTATTTATCTTTTTTTACCTATTGTTGGTGTGTGGAGTGCACTCGTTATCTTGATCAGTCTGTATCAGCCTGGCCTGATCTGGAGTGGATTACTGATGCTGGTGGCTATTGCCATTACCGGATGGGTTCTCTGGCAATCCGTTTCCCGCTCGTTAGAGCGTGTTTCGAATCTTTATCAATTGGATAACGCCGATAAGCTGTTCGATTTCACTTGGCACTTAAATCCTGATGATGTGTCTCCCTTATATCGGGATATGGCGAATAAAGTAAACGATAAAGCGTCTCAGGCAGACGAGCTAATCGGAAACATTAATCAATCGGTGGTACGTCTGATTCCTATGTCTCAGGAGCTCAGTGAAACCTACAGTAATCTCTCTCAAAAAGCCGTTATTCAAGCGAAGAATGGTTTGTGTATCAGTGAGGTAGTGCATCGTCTGGTGGACATCAATGAGAAGGTAAGTCATGACGTTGCTGGCATCATGGACGACCTTCAATCCGGACAGGAGACGGCTGAATCTGCTCAGTCGTCAGTGGACTCCTCGGTAAAAAGCATTCATCAGTTGTCGGAAGTCATGGACGATGCCGGGCATCAAATAGCTCAGTTGAAAGAGCATGGCGAGGGCATTGTCGCTATTCTGGATGTGATTAACTCTATTGCGGAGCAAACCAATTTACTGGCGCTCAATGCGGCCATTGAGGCGGCTCGTGCCGGTGAGGCCGGCCGTGGCTTTGCTGTGGTTGCGGATGAAGTGCGCGGCTTGGCTGAACGCACTTATGCGTCCACGGTTGAAGTCAAAGACATGATTGAGTTGATTCAGTCCATTACTCAAAAAGTTGTGGTGAGTATGGAGCAAGGGCGGAGTGTAACTGAGGAAGCGGTTGAGAAAACCACGCATTCCCGTGATGAGCTGTACAAGATTACCGGTATTGTGGAACAGGTAAACGCCAGCGCAGGAAGAGTGCGTGCTGAGCTGGAAGAGCAGAAGAGCTATTCCGATGAGACTAACAGTTCGGTCGAAAGTCTCATTTCCCTAAATTCAGATGCACTTGAGAGTACCCGAATGCAAGCCGTCTCCTCGGATGACCTATATAAACTGTGTCATACCATTGAAGGGATGCTGCAAAATTTTGTAGTCAGTGAGCGGGAATACAGTAGGGCTAAACGGAAAGGGCGGAAAAAAGACATCATTGTAGAGGCCAGCAATACTGCCTCCATAGGTGATAATGATGTGGAACTGTTTTAGCTAACGTTCCACATCAGCGTTCTTACTGTTTGGAAGGGATGGTGTGATTCATTCGACGAGATAAGCGATCAATGTGCTGATTAATGTCTTTCATTGAATCGTGCTCGATATCCTGACTATTAAAGGTGACTTCGTAAGCAGGTGTTTGAGTATCGTCTTGGAAAATCGTTAGCGTAAAACGCGCACTATAAGACATTTGAGAGGTTCCCATATCCGCTCTTTGTTTGGTAATGCCTGAATCTCTGGAAAAGCTGATGGAGGCTTCTGAAACGTCTGGTTGCTCGACCACCACCATAGGTTTGATCTTATAGTCGTAATCGACGTACAAATCAGCAGATGAATCAGTCAACTGATATCCTTTTTTCGACATCAACTCATCGACCGAAGCACGAACTCTTTGATCTACTCTATAGGCTTTGGTGTCTCCGGTAGTACGTTCTGGAATTGGCTTAGAGCGCCATGCATAGCTGGTGGCCTGAGTAAATGCTTCTTCACTTTTTAGCTCTGAAGTTACCGAAAACAATGAACAAGCGGTGAGGCTGAGTAACGTGGTGACAAGGGATATTCCCATCAAAACTTTTTTCATTAGATTCAATCCGTTAAGTCGTTAACTTCATATAGTGTAATCCTTGGAGTACGGAAGTATGAAGTGTTTTTGGAAATAATTGTGGGCTGATGGCTTGGAAGTTATTTAGATGACCTATGAGGAAGCTAATAGCTTTCTAGGTATCGAGAAAGGTGATTTCTATTTGTCTTTATGGAGAAAAATCTTCGGAAAATGGTGGGCCTGCACGGACTTGAACCGTGGACCTATCGATTATGAGTCGAGTGCTCTAACCAGCTGAGCTACAGGCCCTTCTTCCTTGATAGACGAGACGTGCTATCGAAATGTGCGCGACATTATACCGAGTAGATATATGTCGCGCTACACTTTTGACGAGTTTTATTCGTCTAAGAAACCGCGTAGATGTTCTGAGCGGCTTGGGTGGCGAAGCTTGCGAAGTGCTTTGGCTTCGATCTGACGAATACGCTCACGCGTTACGTCGAATTGCTTACCAACTTCTTCCAGGGTGTGATCGGTGTTCATGTTGATACCGAAACGCATGCGAAGCACTTTCGCTTCACGAGCAGTCAGACCAGAAAGAACTTCTTTGGTTGCTTCAGATAGACCATCGCTTGTCGCTGTATCCACAGGCGAGCTGATGTTAACGTCTTCAATAAAGTCACCAAGATGCGAATCTTCATCGTCACCCACCGGGGTTTCCATGGAGATAGGTTCTTTAGCAATTTTAAGCACCTTACGAATTTTATCTTCCGGCATGTCCATGCGCTCTGCCAATTCTTCTGGTGTCGCTTCGCGACCCATTTCCTGAAGCATTTGGCGAGAGATACGGTTCAACTTGTTGATCGTTTCGATCATGTGAACCGGAATACGAATGGTACGTGCCTGGTCTGCAATCGAACGAGTGATCGCCTGACGAATCCACCAAGTCGCGTAAGTAGAGAACTTGTAACCACGGCGGTATTCGAACTTATCAACGGCTTTCATCAAACCGATGTTACCTTCCTGGATCAGATCAAGGAATTGAAGGCCACGGTTGGTGTACTTCTTGGCAATCGAAATCACAAGACGAAGGTTCGCTTCGACCATTTCTTTCTTCGCACGACGCGCTTTGGCTTCGCCAATCGACATGCGACGGTTGATTTCTTTAATTTCAGGAATGGTCAGACTGGTGGATTCTTCGATTTCCTTCAGTTTGCGCTGAGCGCGAACGATCTCAATACGGTAAACCTCAAGCATTTGCGAGAAAGGCTCATCCGCATCGATGTGGCTTTGAATCCAATCCAGATTTACTTCATTGCCCGGGAATTCTTTAATGAACGTTTTGCGTGGCATTTTTGCTTTACGGATACAAAGATCCATAACCGCTTTTTCTTGACGACGGATGTTGTCAAGGGTGCCACGAACTGTTTCAACACCAAAGTCATAGTACTTAGGTGTTAGCTTGATTGGTGCGAAGATTTCACTTGCTTTAAGAAGCGCTTCACTGGCTTCTTTACTGCTTCGGCCACCTTTTTCGGCTGCTGCAAGGAACGCTGTCCATGCGGTTTCTAACTCAGAGAAACGCTCTTTAGCAACTTCAGGGTCAGGGCCTTTGATTTCTTCGTCTTCTGATGAGTCGTCATTGTCATCATCGTCGTCGCTTTCATCGTCATCGACTTCGCTTGGTTCAGCTTCAGGGCTGTCACTCGCGACTGCAACGGTTTCGTCGTCAGCCAATGGGTCAATAAAGCCACTGAAGATGTCACTGATGCGACCTTCTTCACTTTCCAGGGCTTCCTTGAAATCGGCAATAACGGTATCCACGATGCCAGGGAAGTAGGCAACCGCAGACATGGTTTCTCTTAAGCCTTCTTCGATACGCTTGGCGATGACAATTTCGCCTTCACGTGTCAGAAGCTCAACCGTACCCATTTCACGCATGTACATACGAACGGGGTCAGTTGTTCGTGTACCGTCGCTTTCTACAGCAGCAAGTGCAGCAGCAGCTTCCTCGGCGGCAGCTTCGTCTGATGAGACTTCACCCATCAAAAGGGAATCAGCATCTGGTGCAGTTTCAACAACAGTGATTCCCATGTCGTTGATCATGCGGATGATATCTTCGACCTGATCTGGATCTGAGATATCCTCGGGCAAGTGATCGTTTACTTCTGCGTAAGTAAGATAACCTTGCTCTTTACCGCGTGTAATAAGCTCTTTTAGACTCGATTGTTGGGACTTCTCGGACATATCCTGCCTGTAAAAAATCGATGAAGATGGAGAACACGAAAGCGAACAATTTTAGCACATAAAATGTACTTGTTCCATAAAGTAACTTGGGGTTGTTACCTAAAAAAACAACACTTCATTGAAAACTTCCTTCTTTTCACTAAATATGCTGGGCATGTTCAGTTGATTCGTACCGATAGTATTTAAGACACAAGTTTGATTGAAAGATTCGAAAATAACTTGGTCAATACCTGCCTTTAGGTTGAAGACTTATTCTTGGGGGCTGCCTTTTTTTTAGATTGCCACTGAAAATATAGACGGATTTCGTCTGATGTCGCGCTTCTGTTATCAATTTTTTCTTTAATTGAGAGCATTTTTAATGTTTCTTGCTCCTCAATGAGTTTTTTAATGGTGCTTTCCAGTTCGCTGACCAGGTTGATATTTTCAAAATGCGGCGGATTAGCTAAGGCGTTTTCCAGAAGAGGAAAGTGCTCGGAATCTTGAAAGAAACCGGTTAATTGGCCTGTACTTACCGGGCCGGATGTACTTTTTAAGTGATGTAGGATTTCACTTAAGAGTGCTTCCTGATGGGTGTTTGCACTGAACTGGAATGATTGTTCGGACAGCTCTGCGCTCAGACCAGGGTTATGCACAATCAGGCGTAATGCTTTGTTGGCTAATTTGCTTTCGAGTGCAGTAGAGGGTGATGATTCGCTGGCTTGGTAATACTCTTCAATGCCAGGTTCGTAATCTGAGTAACCGTCTGGAATGTCATTACTTGAGTAGTAATCATCAAATTCTGGGGCTGCGTGATGTGTTTCGGCCTCGTTGGTAGTAAACGAGGTTTTGGCACCAAAGGGTGTTTTGGTATCAAACGATGACTTTGAGGTTGTTTTATCGCCTTTGGTTTTGCCTGATGTTTTGCTTGGTGCCTTGTTGGCGGCAGGTTTGGTCGTCGTTAATTGTTTGTTTAGCGTGTCTTCGGTTAAACCAGTACGACGTGCCAGCTCTTGCGTAAGGAGATTGCGGATGAAGTCCCCTGGTACTTGCTGAATCATTGGCATGGCTTCTTTGGCCATGCGAGCTTTGCCTTCCAGTGTGGAGGTGTCTTCAAATTGACTAAACAGAAATTGATCCACGCTTTTGGCGTTTTCTAACGCCTGATCAAAGGCTGCCTTGCCGCCGGCAGACACCAGTGTGTCAGGGTCTTCTCCATCATCCAGAAACAGGAAGCTGACTTCACGGCCATCGATAAGCTGGCTTAACGAATGCTCTAGTGCTTTTTTGGCTGCTTTCAAACCGGCGGAATCGCCATCAAAACAAAACACAATGTGTGAGGTTTGTTTAAATAGAAGGCGCACGTGGTCTTCGGTAAGAGCAGTTCCTAAGCAGGCAACGGCATTGTGAATGTTGTGTTGCGCCAGGGCGATCACATCCATATAGCCTTCTACTACAACTAATTGTTTTGGGTGGCGATCGTGTTTACGTGTCTGTTGTAGCCCGTAAAGGGTTTGGCTCTTATGGAAAATCGGTGTTTCTGGTGAGTTGTAGTATTTGGGTTTCTCGTCTTTTGCCAGTACCCGTCCGCCAAACGCGATGGTGCGCCCGCTGGTATCAATGATAGGGAAAATGATGCGGTCACGGAATCGATCGTAGTAGTCGTCGGGCTTTTGCTCTTTTTCTGCAAGAAGACCGGCGATTGAAAGCAGTTGGCGGGTGTCTTTATCGGTGCCGAGTGCTTTAAGTAGGTTATCCCATCCGGCCGGTGCAAATCCGAGTTGGAACGCTTTGGCGGTATGGCCAGTCATGCCACGCCCTTTGAGATAGTTGACGGCTCTTTGTTTGGTCGGATGTTGCCTGAGCTGTTGTTGGAAATAGGTGTTGGCCTTTTCCATTAACTCATAGAGCTTTTGCTTTTGTTCTTTGTCTTTTTGATATTTTTCCTGGCTTTGGCGAGAGCTTTCTTCTCTTGGTACTTCCATGCCAAGCATGCCAGCCATGGTTTCGATGGCTTCAACGAAATCGAGGCGGTCATGCTCAATCAAAAAGGTCAGGGCGTTGCCGCTAGCACCGCAGCCAAAGCAATGATACAGCTGCTTGCTTTCGCTGACGCTAAATGATGGGCTTTTTTCGTTGTGAAACGGACATAAGCCCACGTGGTTGCTGCCGGTTTTTTTGAGCTTGATTCTGTTACCGATGAGCTCTACTAAATCAGTGCGAGCGACAACGTCATCGATAAATTGCTCAGGAATGCGTCCGGCCATAGGGTGCTAATGCTGCTTATTTAAAAGAAAATTGCGTAACGTGAATTACGATAGAGAGTAACGTAATTCCGCTTATTGTAGAGCAGCTTTAACCAATTGGCTGACTTGGCCCATGTCGGCTTTGCCTACCACTTGGGGTTTGATGACACCCATCAATTTACCCATGTCTTGCATGCCGGCTGCACCGGTATCTGCTTTGGCTTTGGCGATGATCTCGTTAAGCTCTTCTTCGGTCAGTTGCGCTGGTAAGAACTCAGACAGGATACCAACTTCCAGAATTTCTTGATCGTATAGGTCTTGGCGATCTGCGTCTTTATATTGGCTGGCTGCGTCTTTGCGTTGCTTGATCATTTTGTCGATGGTCGCGATGGCGCGAGTATCATCAATAATCGCATCACGCTCCATGCCTTCGTCTACACGGATTTGTTTGAATGCCGCTTGTGCACCGCGTAGTACAGTAAGACGAGCTTTGTCTTTTGAACGCATTGCCTCTTTCACGGCAGCTTTGATTTTATCTTCCAGTAATTCACCTGACATGATGGTCTCCTTGGCCGAGCTGGCGCAGACTGTATAAAAGAAATTTGGAAAGGGGGAGGGTTGTACAGAAATTCCCCAGAGAGCTTATAGTTTCTGTGGCCCAGAAACAACAAAAGAAGCCGAAGCTTCTTTTGTACTGGTCACTGCAATAAGTTCAAGCTTAGTAGAGGCGCTCGAAACGCTTCTGTTCGCGCTGAACTTTTTTAGCGTGACGCTTAACTGCTGCTGCTAGCTTGCGCTTGCGAACAGAAGTTGGCTTTTCGTAGAATTCGCGACGACGTACTTCAGAAAGAACGCCCGCTTTCTCGCAAGAACGCTTGAAACGGCGCAATGCGATGTCAAATGGTTCGTTTTCTTTAACTTTTACCGCTGGCATCAATAATTACCTATTGTTGTGTGACCAGTTATAACTTTCGTCTTGTTTGCGCTTCACAAATCAAAACGATAGTGTCAATTCGTGAGGCCGCACATTCTAAATACGTTGTAGAAAAAAGTAAATCCCTATTTAGTCATTTAAATGGAATTATCCACACATTATAGAGAAGTCAGTTTATTGGTCAATTTTTGTTCGTTATGGCTCTGCTGGGCTACCCAATTGAAGTCGGAATCATTAAACTAGCCGCCGTTTGTATTTCCCCTTTAGATTAATGTAAGCGAATTGGCTGGAGTAGGTATGTTGGTACTCGGTATTGAGACATCGTGTGATGAAACGGGCGTGGCTCTGTATGACTCAGAGAAAGGTCTGTTGGCGGATGCCTTATACAGTCAGATCGATATGCATAACGAATACGGTGGAGTGGTGCCTGAGCTGGCATCGCGAGATCACGTTAAAAAATTATTGCCGCTGATTCAGGCGACCTTGGATCAAGCTGAGGTTACTTCTGAACAGGTGGATGCGATTGCCTTTACCAAAGGCCCGGGGTTGGTTGGTGCGTTAATGGTGGGAACCATGACGGCTCGAGCCATTGCTTTTGCCTGGGGAATTCCCGCGTTAGGTGTGCATCATATGGAAGGTCACTTGTTGGCTCCTATGTTGGAAGATACGCCGCCAACGTTTCCGTTTGTGGCCTTGTTGGTGTCCGGTGGACATACTCAGCTGGTACAGGTTGAGGGCATCGGCCAATACCAGTTGTTGGGTGAATCTCTGGATGATGCGGCAGGCGAAGCCTTTGATAAGGCGGCGAAGATGATGAATCTGCCGTATCCGGGTGGACCGCATATCGCGAAATTAGCGAGTCAGGGAACGCCTGGGCGGTTTACCTTTCCACGCCCGATGGTGGATCGTCCTGGTTTGGATTTCAGTTTCAGTGGTCTGAAAACCTATACCCTAAATACCGTTCAAGCTTTGGAAAAAGAGCAGGGCGAGCTTTCGGATCAAGATAAAGCGGACATTGCTCATGCCTTCCAGGAAGCAGTGGTCGAAACATTAGCCATTAAATGTCGTCGTGCGCTAGAACAAACCGGTATGAAACAACTGGTTATGGCGGGTGGCGTATCGGCGAACATTCGTTTACGTGAAAAGTTAGAGCAAGCGTTGGCAAAAGTCGGCGGCCAGGTATTCTATGCGCGTCCTCAGTTTTGTACTGACAACGGTGCCATGATTGCGTTTGCCGGGCTACAGCGATTACAAGCCGGTCAACAAGATGATTTGGCGGTGAAGCCGGTAGCTCGTTGGCCATTGACCGAATTGCCTGCGATATAACGGGTTTGTTATTTTCGGATGTGTGCTTCTTCTGTCCCTTGCCATTTGTTGGTAATACGAAGAAATGTTCCGTTTTCGATAATACGTCGTTTGCCTTCATCAAAGTCGGTCAGAAGCTGTTTGCCGTGGGGATGATTTTTTGCGGTAACAGCGTATTCATCTGTTGAATCAAAGACCGGTAACTGCTTGAAGCGTTGTTTTTTATTAGCCTGTTTTAGTGCGTAATCAAAGTTAAGTTTGTAACCAGCCAGGCCGTCCACATGACCGTGATCAAGCATGTAAAAACCCTGCAGAATTTCATTGATCTCGTACTTTACAATCCGATCTCGGGTTTGCCATTTCGGCCCATAGTTCCAGCCCCGTAAGACGCCAATGAGTAAACCATCCAAGGAATCAAGCCCGTTCCAGACCAGTGTCGAACTGGGTTTAACGTAGATCAAAAATTCAACATGATTAATCGGTTCATGGGAATACTGGAAAAATTGAGTGCGCTCTTCGTTGAATCCGGTTGGAAATAAAATATCGAGATTGCCTTTCTTTACTTCATCGAACGCGCGTGGCCAGGGATAGACATGCAGTTCAATGGTGTACCCCATTTCGTGGAAACTCTCTCGCAGAATATCCAAGCTGTAGCCTTGCAGTCGTTCTGAGTCCTGGCCTGGTGGGAGTATCTCCTGCAGTAACAGTTTTGCATTAGGTTTATCGAAATTAAAAGGCGGGTTATGTGTTGAGGTTGCCACAGTTACACGCTTTTCCATAGCGTTAACCAAACCATGAGCATCAGCTAATACGCTGCTGCACCACCAACAGAAGAGTACGATTATCAGATTGCGCACAAGTTTCATTTTCCAATGCCTATCTGGGGGTAAGTGAGGACGAGTCATAAATATCCGCAATCCCAGTATAGTTCTCTCTAAAAGAGGCGTTTTAATCATTGGATCTTGACGATCATTATTCTGCGAAGCTTTTCTTTGAAGCAATCAGTTGTTTGATGTTACTTCTATGGCTGAACACTAAGACTAGGCTGCATGCGAGCCAGAGCAGAGTGAACGGGTCATCAAGAATAAAGGCCACGGTTGGGCTGATGAGTGCAGCCGTGAGCGCTGCGTGTCCAGAGATTCGGGTAATGAATAGGGCGATTAACCAACAAAAAAGTGTGAACAGTGCTAATCCCCAGGAAGTAGCCAGCATCACGCCAAGAATCGTTGCGACGCCTTTTCCACCTTTGAATTGGAAAAAAATTGGGTAAATATGCCCGAGAATCACTGCCAGCCCGGTGAGTGTTATCCACAGCAAATTCGGTTCAAACCAGACTTGATAGGCCCAAACCACACAGAAGCCTTTGAAAACATCTCCCAGCAGGGTAAGCAGCGCGATGCTTTTGCCATAAAGGCGCATCATGTTGGTGGCGCCGGCATTGCCTGAGCCAGCTTGTCTTGGATCATTCAAGCCTTGAAAGCGACTAATGACAAGTGCTGTTGGTAAGGATCCCAGCAGATAGGCAAGGACTAAAAACAGCAGTGAAAAGAGGATGGAATGTTCCATGATGCTCGTCTGGTTAAGAAAGTCGTCTCGGTCTGTGAGATCCTCTGCTATCATACGCCCTTTCAATTCAAAGACCATCATTTAAGACCACAGCATCTATCATGGATAAAACCTTTATTCGCGACTTAAAAGTGCACGCCATTATTGGCGTTTATGACTTTGAGCGAAAACATGCCCAACCACTTAGTTTTGATATCGAAATGACCTCTGACCTGACAAAAGCAGGCGAGAGTGATGATCTGAATTATGCGATTAATTACGCTGCGGTTAGCCAGGACGTGATTGATCTGACCAAATCGCTCAAACCTCAGTTGATTGAGCGCTTGGCGGATGCGGTGGCGGCTATGATATTGGAAAAGTATCAGCCGGAGTCGGTCACTATTCGAATCTCAAAACCGGATGCGGTGGCTGCGGCATCAGCGGTTGGCGTCGAAATTACGCGTTCAAAGAATTCTCAGAGGTAAGTTATGGCGGCGGTATACGTTAGCATTGGCACAAATATAGATCGTTATACCCATGTGACAGCGGCGCTAAATCATTTGCAGGCCTTTTTTGGGCCGCTGGATGTCTCTCAAGTGTACGAGAGCGAGGCGGTGGGGTTCGACGGTGATAACTTTTTAAATCTGGTGGCTAAATTTGAGACGAAATTACCTGTGGGTGAGTTGTCACGTTGGCTCAAACGGTTAGAAGACGATTATGGCCGTTGTCGTGATTCTGAGAAATTCAGCGCGCGTACTTTGGATATCGACATTTTGACCTATGACGATTTATTGGGTGAAGTGGATGGTATCGAGTTACCTCGTGATGAAGTCACCAAGAATGCTTTTGTTTTATTGCCTTTGTCTGAAATTGCATCAGACGTTCAACATCCTGCATACGATCGTAACTACGGTCAGATGTGGGCGGACTATGATAAGTCCAAGCAAAAGCTTTGGACGGTGGATTTTCAATGGCAGGATCAATGGATTTCCCGAGCGCAATAAATGTGCTCGGTATGAAAGGTTAAACTGTCGAATAACAACGCTTCAACTATACAGTCTACGACCACCATCCACAGAAATGATCTCCCCGGTTATGTAACTGGGGCCTGTTGCTAAAAACAACGCTGTCTCGACAATGTCTTCCATGCTGCCCATGCGTGCGGCAGGAATTTTCTCTAGCGTCTGTTGTTTGTAACTCTCTGACACATCCCCCTCTTGATCCGGCCAAAGAATGGCACCAGGTGCAATACCATTAACCCGAATCTTGGGTGCCAAGTCTTTCGCCAGGGATAACGTCATCATCTGGTTAGCGGCTTTCGCCATGCAGTAAATCGTGTGATCTTTCAGTGGTCTTTGTGCATGGATATCCAGCATGTTGATGACACAGCTCGGCTGATGGGACGTGGTTTCTTCTGAGGTCAATAATGGCAATAAGGCCTGAGTTAAGAACAGCGGGGCTTTGGCGTTGCTTTCAAAGAGTTCGTTCCAATGCTCTTCCGTTGTATTACCTATTTGTGTCGGGTAGAAGGCCGAAGCGTTGTTGATCAGTACATCGAGACGATCTGTGATATCTGATATCTGGGCGACCAGTTGATCAATGTCGCTCAGTTTCCCCTGACATGGAAAGGCCGACTCCGGGCGTATGCTATTGAGCTCAGTTAATAGTGATTCCGCCGCCTCCGAAGAGCGGTGGTAATGAACAATTACCTTGAAACCTTTGCTGTGGAATGCTCTGCTCATGGCGGCACCAAGGCGTTGGGCGGCACCTGTGATTAATACGGTTAGTGTAGTTTTAGCGGTTTGATCTGAGTTTTTCATAGAAATGCGTCATCAATTGCCTGATAAGAGGGCTTACCTGACTTGGTTAAAAAAAGTTACTTTATTCTCGGTGTTAGATCTATATACTGCGCAACGCATTTTTAATGTGAAGAATGAATAGCTTATAAGAGAACTATAAGGATATAAAATGAAAAAAACGTTTATCCAGGCTATTGCTGCGTCAGCAGTTGTTTTAGCGTCAGGTTGTGCTTCGATTATTAACGATGATACTCAACAAATTAATGTGATTTCTTCAAACGGTGAAAAGTTTGAAGGTTCTATTGATGGTGTGCCTTTTGAAGGCCCTGGTATTGTTTCTGTTGAGCGTGCTAATAGAACTAAGATTATTGTTTCAAATACTGAAGCGTGTGCAAAGCAAACCGTTATGAATAAGAGCGTAGACCCAGTGTTCTTTGTAAACGTTCTATCTGGTGGTGCGTTTGGTTCAACCACAGACTATGCAACCGAAAAAATGTGGAAATACGACGATACAGTAGTTGTTAGCTGTAAGTAATATTTCGATGTTGCGTTGTTTAAAAGGGAGCATTTTTGCTTCCTTTTTCATTTGTCTGATACAGACGTCTGTTTTTGCTGAAGAATTAATTCGTGTTGGCGAATCCGCTTTATTGACGACGGCGCTATCTGAGCGAGCATTGTCACAAGGGCTGGATCAGCATCCGACTTGGTTAGCTTTACTGCATTCGAAAAATGGGGAATCCAGAATTTCGGATGAGAACTTTATCCTTTCACGTTCACATTTCTCTTCCCGAAACGAGTTGTTGGCGAGCATTGATGTTCTGTTTGGCCGCCAATTGGATGCTCAATATTTGTGTAAGTTTCCCGCCAGGACTTTATGGCTTAGTACGTCATTGTCCTTGAAATCTCCGGATTTCAGTCACTGTGAATCTTTTGTTGAATTTAAAGAAAAAGCCCCTGTCGATAAGGTGTCGTTAGTTTATTCGTCAGAAAACCTGACTCAGCCCTCCAGCATGATGGGACATGTATTTCTAAAACTGGGTGGTCAGGGGAGTGATGGTCATCAGGTAGAGCACGCTGTTTCATACTTTACTGAGATTACTGGGATCAATGTTCCTAAGATAATATTTGAGAGTTTGTTTTTAGGAAAAAAAGGGTACTTTGCGCTTTCGCCTTATGCGGAAAAAGAGAAATATTATCTAGACGCTGAGCAAAGAAATCTATGGAGTTACCAGTTACGGTTGAGTCCAGGTCAGGCTGAGTTAATTCAGGCGCATATTTGGGAATTAAAACAAGCCCGGCTGGAGTACTTTTTCCAAGATTACAATTGCGCCACGTTACTTACTTTCTTGCTGGGCACAGCCCATTCCGAGCTGTTATCAGAAGATGAGTTATGGATTACGCCTCTAGATTTAGTAAAGCTTGTGAATCAGTACAAGCTTGTAGATCAAGTGACTGTGATTCCGGCGAATAAATGGAAGCTTCGAATGCTGTCTGAAAACTTAAATGATGACGTTCAGCAGCAGATAATGAATGCAATTACGACACAGAACTTTGATGTGATTAAAGATCGCTCTTTCGATTCAAATGCTTTTTTAATGGCTGAATTAACCGGAAGTTATCTTGATTATATGTTGGAGCAAGGGACGTTGGCTCCAAACGACTGGGCTCAGTTAACTGATACATTAAACGAAACTCGTTCAACTTTGAGCGATGACTTTTCGATTGATGTTTCTCAGTACAAAAATCCGCTTAAGACGCCGCCTGATTCACAAGTTTTTGGGGGCTTTGTTTATGAGCAGGGGACTGAAAAACTTAAATTTGGTTTTTTGCCAACGTCTCATACCCTAGAAGACGATAACCGACAATTTTTCAGCGAGAATGAACTTAAACTGGGTAGCCTTTCTTTGTTGTATTCTCCCGAGAAGTCTCGCCTTGAATTGGAAGAATTTGAACTTTATTCTGCGGTTTCGTTGATTCCCTATGACCGTTTTTCTGGTGGCGTATCGGGTCGCTTCAGGTTCGGGATTGAACAGCATTATGATGAGCATTTGAATAACAAGAGCGCTGTAAATATTGGCGGCGGTATTGGGCTAGGACAATCTTTCAGTCAGGATGGTTTTTTCTATGGGTTGTTGGCGGGTGGAGTAGCTGCAACCAGTGAAGAAGAATATCTTTACCTTGATCCTGAAATCGGAATGGTGCTGCATGAGGTGTTTGATATGAAAAGTATTATTTCCTATCAATACTTATGGAATCAGCGAGCGTCCAAGTCTGATATATCATCGCTTAAATTTGTTCAATCGAAGTTTATTAATCAAAATTTTAGTGTGATCTTTCAGTATGAGCATTTGTGGAATGATGCTCAGGCAGAAGATCGCTTTGAGTTATTGTCGAAATATTATTTTTAAAGAAGAATTGGGTGTTCTTACCCGAATTAAGATAAAAGTTGATCGGTTGGTTAGATTTGTAAACTTTTGCTTCTATATCCTTTTTAATTCATAGAGTTGTCTAAACTAGAAGATATTAGATTTGAAAATAGATGCTGTATTTCTTCTTCATTTATCGCAAACTTCGCCTCGTTTAATGCTTGAAGGGCAACCCTAGGCCTTTCGAATGTTATTTGTTCTGGTGGTAAGCATGCTAAGTTGTGAGCTGTCATTCGTAAGACATTGGTTAGAGCGTGAACGCCATCTTCTACTAAAAAGATACCTGCATTAGCCATTCTAGCAATAGAAGTTAAACCTTTTGAGATTTCTTTAGTGAAAGGCTTAAGGGCATCTTCATAAATAGGTACAGCAAGTTTCTCTGCTATAACGTTGTTGTTTTCGTTTGTCATAAATGTCCTATTGTAATTTACCGCCCGAAGTACCTGCTTCAGTTATACTAATAGGGTGGTTAAACGTCTTTTTTCTAGAAAGACTTTAATGCTTCTGATGATGTTGAGCCGCCAAAATCTTTGATGAAATCATCTTTCAAATATGCAGCTATGCAATAGCTACTATGATCATTAAAACGCATTAGTTGCCATAAAACTCCTGTTCCGAAGTCAAATAGTACCGGCTTACTTGATTTGAACCATACGTATCTCGGATTCCTCCACTTGAATAGATAGTGTCCAATATGGGTATGTTCGATTATATCTTTGATCTCTTCTGAACTATGGATCTCAACAAGTTGATGGGGGCCTGCATAGTCAGAGATATGGAAAAAAGTGAAACTCTTTCTATATCCAAAATTCTTAGAGAAATCTTCATTAACTGCGATGTTGTTACATAGTGGATGGTTAGGGTCTGGTAATTTGGCACCGTATCTCATGTTGTGTACAAACTTTTCGCCATTAACTACCCAGATCATGTCGTTGTAGAACTCTTCTCTAGAAACTAATTCAGTTTCAGAGATGGGGGAATTCTGAAATTCAATAACTATAGAGTTATTGTTTTTGACATCAGCAATATGCTTTTCACCTTTAGAGTCGAAATGAACTACTTCTTGGTTTACATCGGGCCAATGACTTTTCCAGTCTCTATGCCATTGAGTTTCATTTTCCCACCATGTGTCGCACTTATTATGCCGCATATGAGCCCAGTGCCATTTAATTTTGCTACCACATTTAGCAATGGTTTCAGTACCACAAAAATAGCACTTTCCTCTTAGTCTTGGGGCCGCTTTTACTTTCCTATTCTCAACTAGTGAATATTTCAATTGCATCCCTTTTGCTCGAAACTGGTCTCATAACCTTCCAAGACCTCGTGTTTTTCCGGTTTACCGGGAAACCGGTAGGAACAGGAGTTAGGTGGAGAAAAGAGGCTGCAATATCTCAAATATGAATCTTATAGTTTTCTCTGTACATACTTTGCGATATCCATTTGAGGCTCTTCAGCTTCGAAATATTCCTGTAGTGTATAAGCCATTTTCTCTAGTGGTGCTTCATCATATTCATAGGTTCGAAGTTCCTGAATATAACGGTTAATAAAGCCATGATCTCCCAAGAACTTCCATTGCTGAACATGTACTAACTCATGGAAATGTAAGGAAAGATCATTTTCATACCCCTTCTTTATGAAGTACAAATTCTTATACGTTATCCCTTCAAGATCCTTTTCAAGAAACCCGCTAAGCCCTTTCTCATGAAATTCTGGAAAGTTAGGCTTAGGTATTTCATCAGTAACAACAAAGTAACTGTTATCCAGCGTTTCAGGAGAGTAAAAACCTTGGAAGGCTTTTTCCAGCACTCTACAGCTGATTGCTTCTTCAGAGTATTCTGATAGAACTTGGTTAATCCATAGATCAATCTTCTCTAGCATATACGGGCATTATTTTATTTATTAGGAGTGGACAGTTCTCCAAACACGTTAGCGACATATTTAGAAAAATACTGATTCTTGTTGTATGAAATAAGTGGTAAACAGCTATCTCTAAGGGATGGCCAAGTTTTGCAACCCTGTGATAGTTTTTCAGAGCTTATGAAGTCAAGTACCCATCCTGCGAAGCGAATATCATTATTGATGAGGAATTGAAGTAAATCTTTTGAATTTGCTAAGCCACCTCCAGAACCTTCAAAGGCCATTCGTCCTTTAGAGAAAACATACCACTCTTTAGTTTCCATATCTTCTACAACAACAAGAGGTAAATGCCAAGCAGTTGAAGGCTTATCTTCAATAACAATGTGAACCATCGGAGATTTAACTAGATCAATTACATCGTACAAATCGTTTACTATATCGAAGGTTCTATAGTTATTGTTATATACAATGTTTGCACCATAAATTCCTTTAATATCTGGGTCATGTGAAGAGTCTGGTGCAGGGGGAGCATGCTCGTCGTCACTTTTCGGAGGGGAGCTTAGTAAAGACTTTAGTCGGTCGTATGTATAGTTGCCAACTGTTCCAGAAATCATCATCTTCAACAGTTCTTCAATCATAAAAACTCCGTTATTTAATCTATTAATTTGGATTCTCTGTTGTCATGGATAGAAGCGTCCTATGAGCACACAGTCAACGCTTATGTTTGTATCTTTGTATGAGCTTTTTAACTTGTATGTTAGGTGTACACCTAAGATAGTCTCTTAAAAACTACTGGTCAAATTAACACTGTTTTTTTATGCAGTTATCAGGACGCGACTAATAATTATTAAGTGATTGGTACTAATCTAGGGGAAAGGCTAATACTTCGGAGGTTTTACCGGTAAACCGGCAGGATCGGTAATTTGGTGTAAATTATTCGACAGAGAGTTTGAATTCGCGGCTAAAGAATAGAGTGGTTCAGTGATGGGCGACGTGGAGTCTTTAATAACTAGTGGGGGCAATGAAGGAGCCAATGCAGGCTAAGAGTGGAAAAAGTTAGGAAATTATTGCAACAAAATTAAAATTCGTCTTTTTTTAATAGCACGCAATATCACCACCAATGCTACTAACTCGGTAATCAAGCCACTGATGGCATTTATCAGCTCTGTAAGTTCCGATAAAAGCATTATTTTTTCCCGATCAAATTTGATTGCTATCTTTAAAGCATAGATTGCTAATCTTTGTAGTACCCCCTCCAGAGATCTTTATGACCCTATAATCCTAGTTAGGTGTTCAATATCAAATCAAGTTTCTGGTTTCGGTATCGAAACTTCTTCAAATACAGTCCGTGTATCGAATCTCATAGCCTATCCAACATGCTCTGTGCTAGTTTTTCTTAGAGGTAGGACTTTTTTAAGTAATGTTGTTTATAGACCTCAATAAGTAAGCACCACTCAAGTCTCTCCTGATCGTGTACTAGGCCATTCCATTCGTGATTTTTTGCTAGAAGGTTGAATAATATACATTGGAAAACAAACATTTGACTCGTTGCGTGTTCCAGGGTTATTAAACACTGTTCTGATTGAGCCCCTCCAAAAGTTAGCCTACTTTGTTCATCGTTCTCATTGTCTGCATATGCACTAATGAATTGAGTTATAAAGTCTGCATGAGAGTATTGTGAAAGCCACGTATAGTTTTCCTCTCGTTTATCCGAGATATTGATGTCTTTTTCAAATTCAGTACAAAGTTCACTCTCAAACTTTTTCAGAGTATTTCTAACTACTTTAGGAGAATAGTATTTTCTCCATTGCTTATATTCTTGACTACTGTCTTCACAATCGGTGATATATGCTGTCAACATCTCTTGATCAAAAAGCATTGCGTTCAGAGTATCTGACATCTCTGAGAACCATCTCAGTAATGTTTTAGCTTGGCAATCAAAGCCTTTCTGACAGAGATCTCTGATTGATATTGCAGTATTTGAGAGGTTGTTAGCTAACGATAGAATCGCCATATTTTTTCGATAGTGGTTACATTTCATGCTAGGGTAAATCAACTCTTCCTCACTTATCCTAGAGCTGAATATCATAGCCAGTTCGAAAAGAGCTAAAACGCTTAAGTTAATTGATGTGATGTGTGGTTTCCACTTCTCCGGCACACCTTCAAAATCTGTTAGAATTAACCCTTCTTTTTGGCTCGCTTCAAATAAGTTTTCTTCCAGCTTAGAAAGGAAAGCTTCTCTGTCATTGACTAAAGTGAGCCACTCTTCTCTTATTAACTTTTCTATATCACTCTGATTCATTCATGCACCAATAGACATTTATAATGTTCTCAGTATTACTAGCTTCTAAGCCAAGAGTGGCATTAGAGCTTCGAGTTTCAGAGGCATCTTAACTGTTAAGCTCTTAGTTATTTGGCTTTAGTGCGTACCTGATATAAGGATAATCTTAGTCCTTATCTTTTTTAGTGTCTTTTTGGAATGCATCAGGAATCATTGCAAACCCAGTCACAGCGAGTAGCGCAGTCAGAAACCCCCAGAGATTAGACGTTTCGATGAGTATTAATGTCCAGTATGTGAATATTCCGGCAATAGATGCACCAATTAGTAAATCATCCCAGTTGTATACGTGATACCAACGCTTTCTATCAATAGAGTAAGTTGCAAGTATTCCAACTTTTATATGGCTTTTAATAATATCGTAACCAAAGTCACCCTCTTTCAGTTTGCTCAAAATCTCCAAATCATCTTTTAATTCATCTTTAAGGGCTTGAGTTGGGTGCTTAGATCGAATCTGTGCTATTCCTAGAATTAGGGTTACTAGGATACCGATGGCCTTAAAGAAAATGTCCCAATCCATAAGAGTCTCACAATGTTTTTAGGTTTATGTTAGTAAGCATGATACTTGGCTTCGTAAAATTCAATCCATACTTTATGGGATGATCTTAGTGTGAGAATCATGTTGGTAGGTCGTTGAAAGTTCCTCAAATTTCCCGTTCCTGCCGGTTTACCGGTAAACTAGCAAACTCGGTAAATTAACAACCTTTCATATTGAGGTAGTGTCTTCAGTCTGAACAACCGCTCGACACTTCGGGAAGGTGCTGCATCCCCAAAATTCCTGCCCAGCGTTACCTCCTTTCTTAGCTAACCTCTTTACCATAGAGTTACCGCACTTAGGACAGACGGGGTTGTCTTGACTAACAGCTTCTCTGCTATGGCGTTGTTTCAGGTTTCTAACGTGTTCTCGGTCGGTCTTAAACGATGGCTTTAATCGTCCTTCTTGAATTTGTTTAACGATCTTGTTGATCTTTCCTTCATCTAGAACTCGTTCTTTATGGTTTTTAATGAAGCGGGTTAATCCTCCACCATAAGTCACGTTGTTAGGCATTTCGGTTTTGAAGGTACTTTCGCCGACGAATACTACTACCGAGATCAATAGAGATTCTTCTATATCTAAGCATTGGGCTAGCGTCTGGGTGTGTTTGTAATTTTGGTGTAGTGGGTTTTGGAATTTGAAGTTCTTCTTGTAGATCTTTTGTGTCCAGGTTCGTTGCTTTTCTGAACCAAAAATCCAGCCTTTCATATTCTTAGTTTCGACTACAAAGATGCCAAATGGAGATACCACGATGTGATCAATCTGTGTTGTTCCGTCATCAGCTTCTAGAGTCACGTTATTGATAACTTGGTAAAGCTTACTATCGAGAAATACCTTCAGGGCTAAACGTACCAACAACTCACCTATATAACCCTTGAACCAAGCAGACTTGGCTAAGCCAATGATGAATAGAATAGGTATTAGGTATTTAAGTTGGGCAAAAATGGCTGAGTAGAATGTAGCGACTATTTGATCGACATCGAGCATGGCTTCTTCCTTGTAAGTGATCAACGTCCTGTTGAGGTTTTAATGTGCTTGGTTTGGGGGATTAAATCAATGCTGGATTGAAAGTTTGGAGGGATGTTTAGAGTGGGATATCGGGGTAAAAGGAAAGAGTTAAGTTTATAGCTGCTATAGACATACTATGTACTTGAGGGCTTTCTCTGGATAAATCTTCTATACATTGAATAGGTAATAAGATAAGAGGGGTAACGCGCAATGTTTGCGGGTGCTTATATTTGCTCCGCTCAGAGTTTGTTACCTACACCTAATAGTCATCGCGTTTCTTCTATTGAGCTTGCCAGTAAATCGGCAAAACCAGTAGTTGAGACATTTTATTCTCTCTGTCCGTATAGCTTAAACCTAAACATCATGCCCATTCGAGGTATGGATAAACTTTACAAGCTGATCCATTCGTTGTTTCAAGTCCAGAGTCGTCAAATTGGGAGAGTAATTTTCAACATAGTAGCGAGCTACCTTGACCTTACTGGCAGTTCTTTCTTTTGAGTCTCGTTTTTTACGATAGTTGAGTAGATTTTCCCATTCTCCTTTCTTGATCAAACCAAGTGCAGAGGGATGAACTGACCTCACGCTTTCTTCAATCTGATCAAAATCTAGATAATTTTCAACCTCTCTTCCCTTTGTAACCCACGCAAATCCAGGCCCCGCATCAAACTCATTTTTTAGCCTTTGTTTGGTGGTGTTGATTTTTGCTTTAGGCTTATCTTTATCGCTATCGAACATGATGACAGTGTTTCGGTTAAGCTTCCTGACAGAGATGAGGTCATCTACAGCTTCATTTGCACTATCCTGATCAGACGCTGTTAGATGGCTAAATAATCTTCCTCCATAGAACATGATTGAATAGTGAACGCCTTCAATTAATTCAGGGGAATGATGCTCTAACCAGTAGTTCAAATATATTCTATCAGAAGGCCCTTCAACCCAAATTACACAGTTAGCTTGTAGGATATCGGAAGCCTTGTAGCCTAGATCATTACAGATATTTGATCGTTGCTTTGTACTTGATATTGCTTCTACTCTAGAGACTCCATCATGCTGTGTGACATGAAAGATTTCGGACTCAACGGCATCCAATAAGTGAGCGGAATGAGTTGTGAAAAAATATTGGTTGTCCGTTTTTTCGGCTAGATATTTAACAAGCTTTCTTTGTAATAAAGGGTGTAAATGCAGCTCAGGTTCTTCAATGCAGAGGATAGTTTCATCGAGTAGGGTTGCAGCAGCGGCAATAATAATTACTTCATGGACGCCTGTACCTAATGATTCTAATGGAAGTGTCTTGCCATCCATGTGAATCAGAATCATATTCCTCTCATAAGGTATTTCTATCTCTGCGGTTGGGTTTTCTAGTACGTCCTGAACAAATTGATTTATTAGCCGAAACTTTTCCTTTAATTCTTGTTTGGTTAGAGGTGGATTTTGAATCTTTGCCAATCGTTCAATAATCCCCTCACCGCTGTAATCACTAGCTTTGGAGCCTTCTTGACCCACTTTCCGAATAGCAGGGATTACCTCAATATTAGGTACTGAGCTAGGTATATATTTAAAAACTTGAAAGATACTTTTAATCCAATCCTCTTTCTGTCCTGGAAATAGATCGTTTGTAAGAGCTTCTTTAAGACTTTGCCACTCGGTGGTAGTTAAAACGTTCTGAATCTTCTCGACGTCTATATCTAGTTCTAGGTGAGCATTTGGATTAGTTGATGTCGCTGCATAAGTGAACCAAACAGTACCTTCACCGCCAAAAAACTCTGAGCAAAGAATTCTTTTTGCTAGTTTTCGATGATTTTCATGATTCCATGCATTAGGAAGTCTTGAATTGATGAAATCATCGATCTCATCTTCGAACAATGGAAAAGAAATCTTGCTTTGTATTGTGACGCTGGAAATATGCTGATCAGTTTCTTTAAAGGGATTTGCTTGCCTACTGTTTCTATAGGTGTAGTTCGGATTCGCTTTGCTTACTAAGTATGAATATTGCTCATTAAGAAAATTGATGATGTTGGATTTACCAACATTGTTTTGACCAATGATTAAATTAACTTTCTTAAGAGGGCCAATCTTGATCAGCTCATCACCGACACTTCGATAACCAGAAAACCCAAATCCTTTAAGTAACACGTAAACGTCCTTTGCTTATTACCGTACAGAGTACCTAAAAATATCATATCCCTTTCTAACTGGTCGACTAGTTACTAAAAGGCCACCCGCAGGTGGCCTAAACTTCTGTAAAAACTCCCGTTCTACCGTTCTACCGTTCTACCGTTCTACCGTTCTACCGTTCTACCGGTAAACCGGCAAAACCAGCAGTTGAACTCCTGTCTTCGCTACAGTCCGTACACCTCAATCCAGACTTCACCATCATCCGTTTCTTGAGCCGAATAGGTGATATCAACCTCGTTACCGTTTGCTATCAGCAAGCGCGCAGCGCAGGAGGTAGATACTAGCGCTTCATTTATTTCCGTAGTGCGTATTGCATCCAGCTCCATCTTACCTTCGGGATACTTATCTTCGACTTTCTCAACAACCGTTTTTAATAACGGGTTGTCATCCTGCTTTTGAACCGCCTTTTCATAGTTGAGTTCATCATAGATCCCATCCTTAGCAGCCATAGTCGCAAAGTTAGACTGACGCACTTCTGTAAGGATGATGCTAAGAACGGTATCCGTAACATCACTGTCATTACACTCAGGTACTGACGAACCACAACCAGCTAGAGCCAGAAAGGGAAGAATCGTTAGGTATGTCGTTAATTTCATGTACTGTACTCCCTGCGTTATCCGCCCATGCTTGATAGATAGCTGTCATAAGCTGACCAGACAAAGCCCACTACAAACACAACAGCAAAGACGATTACACCCCAGAATGACCACTTCTTCTGAACTGCGTTAAATTCTTCAACACTGTTCCATTGCTTGTTCTGCCATGCCCATTCCCGCCCCTTAAAGCCAAGAACGAAGGGCATTACAAAGCCAACGTAAGGGATCAGAGTTAACAAACCAATCCAGGTTTTATTGCCAATTGCCCATACCCAGCTGAGAAAGAATGCCCCCCAACACCAACCTTTAATCTCATCAGGAACCGCAGCATCCTTACCCTTGCCCGACGTATTTACAGACGCGTCTGTCATGTATCCATCACTCATAATTATTCCCTTTTATTTTATTAATATCGGCTTAACAGCCACCCTTGCACACACCGCCAGAAGCCTTACAGCTATTACACACCCAGCGGTCACATCTACTACAGAAAACACCATTATTCGGGCCACAGATCGTCTTGCATTTATGGCATTTGACCTTGCCATCCGCTGTAAAGTGAGTTGTTGAAACCATGGTTAATCAGCCTCACCCGTACCGTCACAACGATGGCAGAAGTGCCGTCCTGTATTCCCACAAGCTACACAATGATCAACACCACCATGAGCGCAATGATCACAAGAGGTTTGTCCTGTACCACCACAATCTCTACACGTTTCAGACATAACGTTTCTCCGTTTTTCTAGTTATTCAACACACCAATAATTATGGGAAACGACCGATTCAGGTTGTGACCGGAAATAAAAAATCCGTGCAACTTTTTGTATCTAGGGATCAGCCCTTTAGTTATGCCGCTTATGTCAATTTCGCTGACCTTTTTAGGGATGTTTCAGGATGATTCGCTAGGTCACAACCTGAACCTACCACCCCGTAAACTAGAGCAATGGCGAACGACTCCAAGAGCGACAAACTGACAGCCCGTTTGGTTGAGATACTGATGAAATTTAATCAGGGGGAACGTGTGAGCGTGCAGAGCGTGATGGACGAGTTTCAGATATCCAGATCTACTGCCCAACGGGACTTACGCAGACTGGAAGCCTGTGGAGCAACTAAGCAGGGTAAGTTGTACTCGATGGACCCCATATTGCTCGGCCATTCACCCACTAAGGGAATGAAGCAGCGGTTTATTCAACTAGGATTAGTCGATCTTTTCCCTAACTTTGATCAAGCGTACAAGGCGACGTTTAACAGCAACGGGCAATCGCCTTACTTATTCAAGAATGTACGGGTTGAGGACGGAACAGATTACCGAAGAAGTTTCCATGAGTTGACTTTAGCGATCCAGAAACAACAACTCTGCAAGATCACCTACAAGAAGCAACAATACAATCCCATACAGCCTTATCGACTGATTAATGATAGAGGTGTGTGGTTCCTTGCTGCCTTACATCAAAACACGCTAAAGCTCTTCCGTATGAGCAAGGTCAGTCAAGCGTTACGAACATCCCAAAGCTTTGAACTCAACCCAAAGGTTAAACAGCAGATTGAGCAGTTGGCTATACGGAATATCCATGATGAAGCTACCACGGTCGTGCTGAAGGTCGATGGCGATATAGCTAATCACTTTCTGGATACAGAGTTAGTGCCAGATCAGCGAGTGTTGAAGCAATTAGAAGATGGGAGTTTGATTGTGAGTTCAGAGATCAGCAGTTATAAGCAGATTATTCCAGCGATTAAATATTGGTTGCCGGATGTGGAGGTGGTCAGCCCTGTTGAATTGAGAGAACAGGTGAGATTGGAGCTGCAGTTGATTGTGGATAAGCTTTGATTCATCCAAGCATACATTATTTATTATCCACAGCTGAAACTTGGTTTGATCAGAAGTAATAGTGTTGGGTATCAATGAACGAGGCTTAGACTTAAAAGAGGCTCTTGCAAAATATTTAAGTATTGAACAAGCTGTATAGAAAGTTCATTGATAGTGTGATGTAAGCAATTTGGAGTAAACGTTATAGATAAACTACTCTCAGAATCGGCCCAGCTAGAGGGAGAGTTAATAGCGTTCCTAAGTGTTCGAGCTTTTGACGATTCCGATAGGCTTAAAGCTGCAAAAATTCTGTGTAGTGTGGTTTTTGAGCATGCTCAGAGTGCAAAAATTCTTATTGCTGCTGGAAATTTTACATCTGCGGTCAGTCTGGTGAGATTGCAATTCGAAGCGCTTGTTAGAGCTATGTGGTTACTATATTCCGCATCTGATACTGCTGTTGCTAAGTTGATGTCAGAGTTAACTTATGAAAGTTCTAAGCGTGCCGAAAAACTTCCAATGATGTCAGAAATGCTTATAAAGCTTGAAAGCAAAGCACCTGAACAGGCAATGGAACTTCTGAAAGAGTTTAAAGAGTATTCTTGGAAACCGCTTAGTTCGTATGTTCATGGTGGCATTCATGCCATGCAAAGACATGGTAAAGGGTATCCTAGCGATCTTTTAGAGCAAGTATTAAAAGCATCAAATGGTGTTCTACTAATGACAGGTATGTTACTTGTAATCCTCTCAGGAGATTCTAGGTACAGTGGAAAGATACCAAGGGTTCAGATTAAATACTCGGATTGTTTACCACCGATAAAGCTTCCTCATAGCGTAAGTTAATCGAAGAAATAACTACTAAATTAAGATCTAGAAAGCACCAAGTGCGCTCTAGTCTCTAAATGAACAGGGTATGTACCTACCCCTCTCACTATTGATTAAAGCAGCTGACTTTAACGGCAAACCAACATCAGCATCACTCTATGAGCAACTTCACCCCCTTCAGCGTAATTTAAACACGCACATATCCCGCACATCCAAAAAATCAGAGACCGGAATTGAACAGGAGCGGGAAATCGAAAGAGCCTTTTATTCATTCATTAAAGCTGTATTGATGAAGAAAAATGCTCAATAAACAATGGCGTAAGCATCGAATTGTCTATACTGAAATCCATTAGTTTTTAGATGAACACAAGGTTGTTTGTTTTTTGTTCATTGTGATAGCAAAGGATTCGGAGAGCTCATGAGTCAGCACGATATTGATCCTACGGAAACAGAAGAATGGTTAGCGGCCTTTCAATCGGTCATTCAATACAGCGGTAAGCAGCGCGCACAATTCCTCCTCGATACATTACTTAATAAAGCCAGTCAGTTAGGGTCAATGACGCCATATGCGTTGACCACACCGTATCGGAATTCCATTCCCAAAGCAGCGGAGCCGCCCTACCCGGGCGATGTGTTTATGGAGCGTCGAATTCGCTCGATCATCCGCTGGAACGCTTTGGCAATGGTAATGCGGGCGAATAAGGAGTCATCGGACATCGGTGGTCACATCGCGAGTTTTTCTTCGAGTGCCACGCTCTATGATATCGGCTTCAACCACTTCTTCCGGGCGCCGTCCGATCAGCATGGCGGAGATTTGGTCTACGTGCAGGGGCACAGTTCACCTGGTGTTTATGCGCGTTCATTTTTGGAAGGGCGATTGAGTGAAGAGCGTCTGGACCATTTTCGTCGTGAAGTAGATGGCGAAGGGCTTTCTTCCTATCCACACCCTTGGTTGATGCCGGATTATTGGCAATTTCCCACCGTTTCTATGGGGCTTGGGCCGCTTCAGGCTATTTATCAGGCGCACTTCATGAAATACCTGACCAATCGTGGTTTGGTAGACAACCAGGATCGTAAAGTCTGGGCATACATTGGTGACGGTGAAACGGATGAGCCTGAAACGCTTGGCGCCATCGCTTTAGCGGGCCGGGAGAAGCTCGATAACCTGATCTTTGTTGTGAACTGTAATCTACAGCGTTTGGATGGTCCGGTACGGGGTAATGGCAAGATCATTCAGGAGTTGGAAGGGCAGTTCCGTGGTGCTGGTTGGAATGTTATCAAGGTGGTTTGGGGGCGTCATTGGGACCCTCTTTTAGAGAAAGATAAGAACGGTGTTCTGGAACGGCGCATGAATGAAGTAGTGGATGGTGAATACCAGAACTACAAAACCAAAGGCGGTTCCTATACGCGTGAACATTTCTTCGGGGCGTACCCTGAATTGCTGGAACTGGTGAAAGATTACACCGATGAGCAGCTCTATCAGCTTAACCGTGGCGGTCATGATCCGTATAAGATTTATGCGGCGTATGCGGCGGCGGCCAGTCATAAAGGTCAGCCGACGGTGATCCTCGCCAAGACGGTGAAAGGCTACGGAATGGGGCAGTCGGGTGAGGCTCAGAACAAAACTCACTCCGTTAAGAAACTGGAAATGGAATCGCTGAAAGCATTTCGTGATCGTTTCGATATTCCTGTGTCGGATGAGCAATTGGAGTCTTTGCCTTATTACCGACCGGATCAGGATTCCGCAGAAATGCGTTATATGAACAAACAGCGTGAGAAGCTGGGTGGGCATTATCCGGTTAGACGAAGTCAGTCAGAAGCGTTGGCGATTCCAAGTTTGGCGTCTTTAAAGGCGCATCTGAAAGGGTCTAATGGCCGTGAAATTTCAACCACCATGGCCTTTGTGCGTTTGCTATCTACCTTGGTAAAAGACAAAAAACTGGGCGAACGAATTGTGCCGATTATTCCGGATGAGGCGCGTACCTTCGGGATGGAAGGGATGTTCCGTCAGTTAGGCATCTATTCCGCTGTGGGGCAGTTGTATGATCCGCACGATTCCGGTCAGTTGATGTACTACAAGGAGGACATCACAGGTCGTATTCTGGAGGAAGGCATCAATGAAGCAGGGGCAATGGCTGCCTGGATTGCGGCTGCGACGTCCTACAGCAGCAATAATTTCCCGATGGTGCCGTTCTATATCTTCTACTCCATGTTTGGTTTCCAACGCATTGGCGACTTGGCCTGGGCTGCCGGGGATATCCAGGCCCGAGGATTCTTACTTGGCGGTACAGCCGGTCGAACCACGCTCAACGGTGAAGGCTTGCAGCATCAGGATGGGCACTCGCATGTACTGGCTTCAACTATTCCGAATTGTCGTGCGTATGACCCAACCTATGGGTATGAGCTGACAACCATCATTCAACACGGTTTGCAGGAAATGTACGGCGATCAGAAGAGCGTCTATTACTACATTACTGTGATGAATGAGAACTACGAACACCCGGACATGCCTGAAGGTGCAGAGGAAGGCATCATCAAAGGGATGTATCTGCTCAAAGAAGATAAGACCAACCGAAAAGCGCGCGTTCAGTTAATGGGCAGTGGCACCATCTTGAGAGAGGTAGAAGCCGCTGCTGAATACCTGTCTGAAAAATACGACATTGCGTGTGATGTCTGGAGCGTCACCAGCTTTAATGAATTGGGCCGTGATGTTCAGTCCGTTGACCGTTGGAACATGCTTCACGCCGATAAAAAGCCAAAGCTGTCTTACGTCAAAGAGTGTCTTCAAAATCGTGGGCAGGCCGCAGTCGCTGCCACGGATTACATGAAAGCTTATTCAGATCAGATCAGGAAGGATGTACCGATGGAGTATGTCACTTTGGGTACGGACGGCTTTGGTCGAAGCGATACCCGTCAGAAGCTACGTAATTTCTTCGAGGTGGATCGCGATTACATTTGTATAGCTGCGCTGTACGCACTGTCACAACAGGGTGTGGTGAAACCTGCTGTGGTTAAGAAGGCGATGAAAGAATTCAACATAGATGCAGAGAAAATTGATCCGATGCTGCTGTAATTCGTTCGCACTGTGACACTTTCAGAATGCGGCTCTGAGAATGTCGATCTGAGAGTGCTGTTTTGAGAGTGCTGTTTTGAGTGTGCTGTTAACGAGCGATGGTCGGTGTAGGGCCGGCCCTGTTTGATCAATACGCAGTGATCGGTCTGCAAGGAAAAGATACATGAGGGTTGAATAGGATGGATGAAATTAAAGTGCCTGACCTGGGTGGTTTTGAAGGCGTCGAGGTCATTGAAATCTCGGTTTCCCCCGGCGATGTAGTAGAGCAGGACGACGCCATCATTGTTGTGGAAACAGACAAAGCCACAATGGAAATTCCAGCACCGAAAGCCGGTAAAATTTTGGAATTGAAAGTCAAAGAAGGCGATAAAGTCAGCGAGGGGGATTTGGTCGCTACCATGGAATCTGCCGGTGCCTCGGAAAGCCAGATCCAAGCCGATACAGTTGCTCAATCTGAAACTTCTCCTGAATCTTCGCCTGCGAAGCAGCCGGTTCAGGCAGATACGTCCTCCGAATCTTCATCCAAAGCGCAACCCGCTACTTCTGAGCAAACGCTTACTTCTGAACAAACGGTTATTTCTGAACAAGCTGTCAAAGTGCCCGATTTAGGGGGCTTTTCAGGGGTTGAGGTGATTGAGGTTTCGGTCTCCGTCGGGCAGCAGGTCGATGAAGAAGATACCCTGTTGGTTCTGGAAACCGACAAAGCAACGATGGAAATCCCTGCGCCGATGGCGGGAGAGGTTCTGAGCATCCAGGTGTCTGTGGGTGATAAGGTAAATGAGGGAGATACTATTGCTGTACTTAAAGGTACTGCTATTATAGAGGGATCGGATAAAGTGTCGACTGTTTCACAAACTATGTCGGCATCAGAGTCTGAAGAAAAGGTTAAAGTTCAAACCGTTAGCGCCGATAGTTCTAAAGACAAGGAGCCACAGTCCGTTAGCCAGAGATTAAATGCCATCAACAATGGCAATGCTGGTGGAAGCGGGAAAACCAGTGAGAAGGTCTATGCTGGGCCTGCGGTTCGGAAATTAGCAAGGGAATTTGGCGTTTCGCTGGACGACGTAGTAGGTACCACTGGAGCCAGTGGGCCGAGAAGCAGAATATTACAAGAAGATGTCCAGAATTATGTAAAACACCGTCTGAATGAGGCACCTACATCGCCACAAGGTGGCATGGGGATTGAGCCAATACCAGAAGTGGATTTCAGTCGGTTCGGGAATGTTCGACAAGAGCCATTAAGTCGAATACAAAAAATCAGTTCTCAGCATCTTCATCGTTGCTGGTTGAATATTCCCCATGTAACTCAGTTTGATGAGATAGATATTACGGAACTGGAAGACTTTAGGAAGTCAGTCAATGCTCAAGGTACATATGATACCAAACTGACGTTAGTTCCTTTCTTGGTTAAAGCAGTTCAGAAAGTTTTGATGGAAATGCCCCGGTTCAATGCGTCCTTGGCACCTGACGGAGAGTCGTTGATTGTTAAGGAGTTCTATAACATCGGGGTTGCGGTTGACACGGATCAGGGGCTTATGGTCCCGGTTGTAAAAAATGTGGATACAAAAAGTGTCTTGAACATTGCAGCGGATTGCATGCAATATGCTCAACAAGCGAGAGCCGGTAAGCTCAAGCCAGACGCACTTCAAGGCAGTTGTTTTTCAATTTCCAGCTTAGGGGGAATCGGTGGTACGCAGTTTACGCCGATTGTAAATGCCCCGGAAGTTGCCATTTTGGGTGTGTCGAAAGCCGCAATTAAGCCCATTTGGCAGGAAGGTGAATGGCAACCAAGATTAATTCTGCCAGTGGCTTTGTCTTATGATCATCGGGTAATTGATGGCGTCCTGGCAGCGAAATTTACGACACGGCTGAAACAGCTGCTCGAAGACAGCAGGCATCTGCTGCTTTAAAGCTTTGAATAAAAATTGGTGTATATATGAAGCTGATCATACGTCCTTTCGTCAAGTTGATGAATCAACTGAATTACGCTTACAAATTCAGTTTAATCAACATCATGTTTCTCCTTCCTTTGTTGTTACTAAGCTATGGATTAGTTGAGGAATTAGAATCTGATATCGAAGCGACGGAAAGTCAGATTGAAGGTGTGCAACTTCTTCAAGATACCTTTGCTCTGTTGAGATCAACCGCAGAATATCGGGACCTCAAAGCTGCGTTTATCTACAAGGATAACCCGGACATGCGCGGTATCATTGTGGAAACGGAAGCCAAGGTTGATGCCGCCTTCAGTAAACTGTCCGAATGGCAACCAAGCTGGGACAAAGACGGCAGAATCGTTACTCAGCTCGGGTTGGCTAATGAGAGTTGGCAAAAGCTGAAAACGGATAACGTTCGTGATTACTATGCCGATGAGCAAGTGAAGCGTTATCAGGACATGCTGAACCCGATCATTCGTATTCTAAAAACCACCACTCGTGCTTCCGGTTTGGCGCAAGCGCCTGATCCTGCGGTACTTAGCCTTCAGGAAATGCTGGTTCGTTTGTATCCAGAATTTTCCCCATTGGTGGCTAAGGTACGTGCGACGGGGATGGTTGCCTTTAATGCTGGTTTCCTTGATTCCGGCACCTCCGATTCTTTGAATGAAGCCTACGATGGCTTTGTTGATACGTTGAAACGTTTCGAAAAAGATGTGGGTGTTCTGATGGAAGAAGACCCACGCTTGGCACGTGCATTAGATGAGCCAGTGATGAATCTGGTGGGCGGTATGAACAACATGATGGGTTACCTCGATGAGCGACTCATTTCTGCCATGCAGCTCGAAGGCACCTGGGACGTGTACTTCAAAGACATTACCGGTTACGTCGATACCTTGTTCATGGTGATGAATAGTACCGTCACGCCCTTGATGACACGCATTCTTCAAAACCGTTACGAAGAGCAAAGCTCGACACTGCGGATGTTCCTGGTGGCCATTACCGTGCTGCTGGTGGTCGTGTTGCTGATGTTCCTGGCCTTCTATGTCTCTGTGAACGAAACCATTTCCAGCTTCCGTGATTCTGCAACCAAAGTATCCAATGGTGATATGAAAGTGCGGATGAACCTGAAGACTCGTGATGAAATGGGCCAGTTAACCACAGAATTTAATACCATGGTTCAGCGCATTCATGATCTTATTCAAGCCGTAAGCATGACGGCGGTGGAAGTAGATACCCAGTCCAGTAAGTTGGAATCCATCTCGACGAAAAGCCGTGACTCTGTAGGTCGCCAAATGCAGGAAACCGAGCAGGTGACGGTAGCGGTGAACGAAATGACCGCACAGGTTCAGCAAGTAGAAGAGAACGCAGGTCAAGCGACGCAAGAAGCTGAAAAAGCGATGCAAGAAGCCAGTATGGGCTCTCAACAAGTGGATGCGGCGTTGAAGAACATTGATATTCTTGCCTCTGAAATTGAAAACTCGGTGTCGGTGATTAACCGGGTGGCGAAAGACAGTGCTAACATCAGTCAGGTTCTGGACGTGATTAAAGGCATTGCAGAACAAACCAACCTGTTGGCCTTGAATGCGGCCATTGAAGCGGCACGTGCCGGCGAGCAAGGTCGAGGCTTTGCGGTGGTGGCTGACGAAGTGCGGACATTGGCACAACGTACCCAGTCGTCTACAGAAGAAATTGAAGAAATGATTTCCCGTCTGCAATCCGGTGTGAAAGACGCTGTGAAAGCGATGGAAGTGAGCCATGACCGTGCAACTCAAACGGTAGACGAGTCCGGTAAAGTGGGCGAAGTGTTAGGCAACATTACCAACATGATCGGCACCATTACCGCGATGAGCCAGCAAATTGCGTTGGCCTGTAGTGAACAAACCAAGGTGGTGGTCGAAATTGACCGCAATATTAACTCCATTGCGGACTTGAGCCAGGAAACCTCCGGGGATGCGGAAAGCACTGCCAGAGCGTCAGCGGAAATGGCTCAGTTAACTCGTTCGTTGCAGGAACTCATTAGCGCCTTCAAAGTGTAAGCGAGCTAAGAACAAACGAAGGGCCTCAATGCGAGGCCCTTTTTTGTGCGTGACGTTTATGCAATGGCCTATTTAACGTCGCTTTTTACGAATAAAACTCTTACTGATTTGCAGACCCCCAAAATAGTCCGCACTGGATTCACCAAATCCCATACCGGCGGAAAAGCTAAGTTTCCAGCCATAATTTAATTTCTGGTGAAAGGTCGCCGTCAGAGATTGAACTGCCTCGCTGGACTCAGTAGCGGCTTCTTTGTGGCTGTAGCTCAGGCTAAGGCTTTGGCTTCGGCTGAACAAATAGCGCTCGCCCATCGAAAAGAACAGTCGATTGTTGTAATCGGTGTTGTCTGTGTCTTCCATCCATTGATGACCGACTTTCAGATCCGTAATCCAACGGCCGCTTCTCAGGTAGCCGGAGCTAAAGAGTTGATAGTCGGTTTCCCCGGTACCCAAATGTTCACTTTCATCCGCCGTGGGGAGTTTAATTCCACCGCCAATATTAAGACCCGTGTTAGGAAAGGGCTTCCAGGGCAGGGCATATTGGCTGGAAAGCCTGAGATCTCCAAACCCCTGACGGCGGGTATCTTCTTCACTGGCTTCAATAATGAGTTCGCCGCCTTCCCGAAGCACGAGCACATTCTCCGGGCCGGTAATGTTCAGATAGGGAATTTGTGCATGGAAGCTCCAGTTATCTCTTTGGTAGCTGGCGCGGAAAGGAATACTGATAACATCCGTTGCTTCGGTTGAGCTGTAGTCACCGTGGCTGAAGTAGCTGCCGATGGCAAAGGTGAGCTTTTCATGGATAAATTGGTCATCAGTCTGTGCTCCTCTAAGTCTCTTTGGTCGAGGGCGGTTAGCGCTATTTGCCGGTGGTTCAAATATGGTGGTTTGACTGTTCTGTTGTTCACTTTGTGCAGACGATTGTGGCTCGGGTATTGGTGATGCGGATTCCGATGGCGCGTCTTCTATTTGGTTAGGCACACCTTCTATTAAGTTAGGCTCTGCCCAACTGCGGGTGGAGTTTGCCAGGAGGCCGACGCATACGAGCATCACGCCTGTTACCGGGTGAAAAGAAAAGCGCCGGGAGAAAAGAGCATCACAGATCATAAAGAGAACATCTAAACCAAATTAAATCGCTTCTAAGTATAGGGGGATGTTAGCTACTTGATAAGTAACTGGTTTTTGAGTGTTATCGGACGTTCTGTGTTGATGTCTTTTAACCAAATACGTTTGGTCAGGTAGATCGGTTTGGGCATTTTACGGCAGCGGTCAGGGGTAATTCGGTGAATGGCGAGGACGGTCATGTTGTCGGCTTCATTAAACTCAACGTCAAAGTCTTGCGGGGAGGTGCAGCCGCGACTGATGGCTTTGAAGTGGATAAGTAAGTGTTGCTCACTTTGCTCAAGGAAAATGGCATGAATAGGTTCGAGGGTGGAGGAGGATTGTGCCTGAGCACATCCTAAGATTGAGGTTAAAAGTAGAGCACTCATTAAGGCTATGGGGTGTTGTTTGATCTTGTACATCATCAGCTCCTGATCAAAAAAGCCAGGCGGTCAGGGACATGACCGCCTGATGCGTAATACACGCTAACGAAGGGTTCTAGAGAAGACGGTTAAGTTAGGACGGTTTACCCGATGATTTCTTTCCTTTGCGTGACAGGAACCGTAGACCCAGAAGGCTCAGTATTGAGAAGAACCAGATATCCGAACTGCCGCCACCTGAACTGCCATCGCCTGAGCTGCTTGAATCCGCGTTCGAATCTGCACCGGCTTCGGTTTTCTTGAAATTAACGCTGCTGATGCTGGCTTTGGCTTCAGCTGTGTTTGCAGAGTTTTTGCTGTATACCCAACCCACTTTGTGTTTGCCAGCGGTCAATGTGGTGCTGTGATGTTTTTCATCGGCTTTGGCTCGTGAGCCTGAAATGGTCAGTACAATCTCGCCATCGACCAGGAAGTGAATGGCATTCTCAGGTGCGTCGCCGGTCAGATTAATGTTGAATTCAAGAACCCCAGGGCCTTCGATTTCGGTCATTAATAACGAATCTTCGTCTTCATTGACCTGATCGCAGGAAAGTTCAAAACCGTCGCCAAGCACGTCTTCCGACCATTGAGTGTTGCCATCAAAGAACCACTCTTCATCGTCGATGCCTTCCATGCCGTCAAAGTCGTCACTTAACTCCAGTTTATCCAGCGCCAAACCAAAGAGTTCTACTTGTGCAGTGGGTGTTTCTGCGTCAGAGGACGAAATGCTCAAGACGCCTTCATGCTCTTCGCTGTCATTAGCCGAGAACGCGATATGAATTTCACACTCTTCTTCTGTGGCCAGTGTTTTGCCTTCACACTGATTGTCCGTCAGTTCAAAGTGCGTGGTGTTATCAAGACTGACGCCCTGTACGGTCAGTGCTTGGTCGGTGTCGTTGAACAGATAGAGAACGTCTTCTGCCTTATTGCCCTGACCTGTAGCGATTAAATCTACATAGGCAGGTAAATCGAATGCGGTGTTTTCGAAATCTGTGTCAGGGCTTTCGTCATCGGGATAATCCGTATCTGGATTATCGGTATCAGGAGTGTCGGTATCAGGCGTGTCGGTATCTCCTTCATCAGGTGACGGTCCGGTATTTTGATACGGTGGGATTTCCCCCGCTTGCGCCTTGGCAATCCACTCCTGGTAATTGGCGACTTTGGTGTATACGCCGAAGTAATCCGGTTGAGCACAGCCTTCACCAAAGCTGACCACACCGGTTTGAATCCATTTGGAATCTTTTTGGAAGACTAATGGGCCGCCACTGTCACCCTGGCACGAGTCTTTGCCACCTTCGGCAAGACCTGCACAGACCATGTTATCGGTGATGTTGATGCCTAGTTTTTGATAATTGGTATTACAGGTGTCGTGGTCGGCCAGTGGTACTTGCACTTCATGCAAAATGTTCGGGAAATCTTCGCCGGTGGTGGAGCGGTTGCCCCAGCCCATGACGGTTAAGTTAGCGCCCACTGACAGTGCTGCCATGGTATCTGCAGTGGCGAGGGTCACAGGTGAACGCTTCGATGCGCCGCTTAGCTCAAGCAAAGCGATGTCATGGTCATCACCGTATTCGCTGTTCATGTAGATATTTTTAACGGTGAGGGTTTCTTCCTGTGTGCTCGTTTGATTGAGATCGTATTCGCTGACAACCACTTTTACACCTTGAGCGCTTTCGTTCTCAATACAGTGCGCGGCGGTAAGTACGTAGTTAGCGGCCACCAGACTGCCGCCACAGAAGTGTTGGCTGTCGCCGGCAGACTGAATGGATACCATCCAAGGGTAACTGTTGGCGATGGCTTCCGATCCTCCGATGATTCGAATCATTCGGTTGGAATCTTTGCTGCTGTCTTTCGCTAGTTGAGGCGTCGTCTGAACGCTTGCGTGAGTATTTGCGGCCAAGGCCCCTGAAATTGCAACGGCTAACGCTGCTTTGCTAAAACGAGTGCTCATCACGTTATTCTCCACTGTTCTTGCTGTTAATTGTCTTGCTGTTAATTGTTTTGCTATCAATTGCGTGTTTTCGCTGTGCTTGGAAGACCACTTAGTTCACTGCGATCTGATTATTTGTGGGAAATATTCCCTCTTTTGTTTTGTGTAAGATATGTGGGAAAATTTCCCTTGTCAAAGTTTCGCGACTAAAATATGTACAAATTCGACGAATGAATCACAGAAATGAGAATTGAGTGGGAATAAATCCCTCAAGGGGCTATGATTGGCATTATGTCTGCTAAACCTCCTATCTCGACCGAAGCCGCAGAGCCACCAAAAGCGGTGTTACTGGCGCTGAAGAAGCTGCTCCGGCCTTTAGTGCGTCTTCTTTTGTCCTTCCAAATTACCCTGCCGTATTTAATTGAGTTGCTGAAACGTACCTATGTCGAAGTAGCTGAGGAGGACTTTAAACTCGATAACAAGAAGCAAACAGACACCCGAATCAGTCTGTTGACGGGCGTTCATCGCAAAGATACCCGCCGGCTTCGCCATCCCGATCATCACGAAGATATTCCTGAAGCGACCACCAGCATAGGTGCCCAGCTGGTGGCCCATTGGGTATCACAATCGGAGTATCTGGATGAGCAGGGAGAACCCAAGCGGCTCCCGCTTAAAGCAGAACAAGCGGGGGATGCTGATTTCGAATCTCTGGTGGCTTCAGTGTGTAAGCAAGACATTCGTGCGCGAGTGGTTCTTGATGAGTGGCAACGGTTAGGGATGGCTTCGTTAATCGATGGCAAGTGGGTTGAATTAAATAAAAAAGCCTTTATTGCCGACACCAGTCTGGATGAAAAAGCCTTTTTCTTCGGTATGAATCTATCCGATCATCTGGAAGCGGCCAGCCAGAACCTACGGTCCGATCGCCCACCCTTCATTGAGCGCTGTGTCTATTACGATGGCTTGAACGATGACGCCATTCAGGAACTGCAACGCATGGCCGAAGCGCAGGGGATGGAGATGTTGCAGTCTCTGAATAAGCGCGCGCTTGAACTTCGGCAACAACAAGTGGGTGCAGAGCCATCGCCAGCAGAGCAATCGCCAGCAGAACCATCGGTAGCAGACTCATCAGGCCACTGCCAACGGATGAATCTGGGTTTTTATTTCTTCCATGAACGCGACAAAGAGCAAGATGATGTTCAGTCCTAAGCTGACTCAACTGCTCTGCGTATGCCTGTTGATATTGGTAGGCTGCGCTGCACCTCAGAATTTGTTGTCACAGAAAACCGATGTGAACCGTGGCGGTCAGACCACCAGTGAGAACACTGGCGGCATTGGTGGCACAGGCATCATCTCTGATGATGGACATTCCGGTGCTTCCGGGATCGGGGGGACCGGGCAAGTTGCGGATCGTGGTATCGGCGGAACAGGTCAGATTGCTGATCGAGGCATCGGTGGCACAGGACAAATTGCCGGCCCGGATCAACGTCTGGAGAATGGCATCGGTGGTACAGGCCAACAGGCTCATCTCGATACCAACTCCTCGGGTAATGGTTCGGGATCTGGTTCGGGCGGTACCGGCGGTATTGGTGGCACCGGCATTGTTGGAACCATTACCGGGTTTGGCAGTATCTGGGTCAATAATACGCACGTGACCTTTGACGACAGCACGCCCATTACCATCAACAAACAGCCGGCGACTGCGGGCGACTTTGAAATTGGCCAAGTGGTGGCGGTGACATCACTGCGACATCAGGAAGAGGCCATCGATACCGAGAGCTGGCATTCTCCTCAAGAGGTGTTCTTTGGTGAGGCTCCAGCGGATCAGCCGAACACGACCTTCAAAGCCAAGTCCATCGATGTGATCTATGAGGTTGTGGGGCCGGTCAGTCAGGTGTTGTCGACAGATCATAAACTGAACGTGCTGAATCAGAATGTGTTCGTGACTGAGCGTACGGCGATATTGGATCGACGTACCGGTAAGCCATTGTCGTTGGCTGAACTCTGCATCGATGATTACATTCAGGTGAGCGGCTTGAGACAGGCCGACGGCGGTATTGTTGCCAGTCGTCTGGATGTGGTGGAAGCGTCTTCACAAGTGGAATTAATCGGTGTCTTGTCTCAGTCGGAGGATGGGCAGTGGCGTATAAATGATCAAACGGTGGTGATCGATGCTGCACTCCTTGCTATGGGAAGTGATCACCTGAATGACCGTGTCTTGATCTCCGGGGTAATGGATGATGATCAGATTGTCGTTGAGAGCATGGATCAGGATTCCATTGAGCTGGTGTTTGAGCAGGTCAATGAGCTGATCTACGAAGGTTATCTGTTTGAAGATGATTTGGATGGCGCGATCAACGTTGGTGGTTATGAGTTCAGTTTGCCGGAGGTAATTGATCTTGGGGACGGCGATTGGGACGACGAACCGATTCGAATCAACGCCCAACAATTGGATGCGGGTGAGTACGAAGCCTATGACGTTTGGGTCGATGAAAACGAGGTCTATCTGGACTTACTGCCTGACAGTGATTGGGATTCCCTTCAGGATGACCAGTATTTCGAGGATGATGTATACGATGAGTCCTTTGAAGATGATTACTATGACGATGGTTCTTCCGACGACGGCTACTATGACGAAAGTTTTGAAGAAGAATATTATGAAGACGAATACTATGAAGAGGTGTATTACGAAGATGAGGTCTATGAAGAAGACGTTTATCAGGAATAAATACCTCTCGCTTCGCGCTTTCGTTTAAACTGCTAGCCTTGCTGCATTTTGGCAGTCTCTCTTTTCTTGGTTTATCTGGTATGTCACTAAAGTATTTATCCGCTTACGCTCCTTCGGTTCAACAACAGGTTCAGGTGTTGCTGGATCAGAACCGGCTTGCTGACTTCTTATTGAAGAAGTATCCGAAACCGCATGATGTCACCAGTGACGGTGCCTTGAGAGATTACGCGATGGATTTAAAGAATCAGTTCATGCGTAAATCGAACCCGCTGAGCAAGGTAGCCTACGATAATAAGATTCATGTAGTGAACCATGCGCTGGGTTTGCATACCTATAAATCACAGGTGCAGGGTGGCAAATTAAAAAGTAAAAATGAAATTCGTGTCAGTACCCTGTTTAAAAAATCGCCTGAGCCCTTATTAAATATGATTGTGGTGCATGAGTTAGCGCATTTAAAAGAAAAAGATCACAACAAAGCGTTTTATAAACTCTGTGAGCACATGTTGCCTGACTACCATCAATTGGAATTTGAAAGTCGCTTGTATTTGACGCAAATCGAGTTTTTTGGCGCGATCTATTAGTCATAAAATTCCCTGTTGTATCTACAACTGCAAGGTCTCGATAACGTAACTGGTTGATCTGTCCGGTGTATTCAGAGGTGCCTCGGGGTACGTCTGTATCCAATGCAATTCTAGAGAGAGAATTTTATGTTGTCCTGGCTTTGGTCTTTTATCAAACCCTATCGAACCCGGTTAGTAATTGCAGCCATTGCCCTGGTGGCAACGACGGCACTGACCTTATCGTTAGGGCAAGGCGTGCGGTTGATGTTGGATCAGGGCTTTGCTGCTCAGTCTTTGGATGGATTAGCCGACGCACTGTCGATGTTCGGGCTGATCGTGGTGGCGCTGTCTTTGGGGGCTTACTTCCGGTTTTACATGGTGTCCTGGATTGGTGAGCGTGTGGTGGCGGACATTCGAAAACGTCTGTATCAACATTTATTGAGCCTGCCGCCCAGTTTCTTCGAAGACAACCTCAGCGGTGAAATTCAAAGCCGCATTACTACCGATACAACCTTGCTTCAAACCGTCATCGGTTCTTCTTTCTCGTTCGCATTGCGGAACAGCTTAACCTTCCTGGGCGGCTTGGCATTGATGTTCTACAGCAATGTGAAATTGTCGCTGATCATGCTGATTGTTGTGCCTCTGATTGTGTTTCCGTTGATTTTCTTTGGCCGAAAGGTGAAGAAGCTGTCCCGCGAAAGCCAGGACAAAGTGGCGTCTGTCGGCGCCTGGGCTGGAGAGAGTCTTCAGAACATTAAAGTGGTGCAAGCCTTCACCCGTGAGGATCTGGTCAGTCAGCAATTCTCCGAAGCGGCCGAAGGGGCTTTTTCGGTGGCGCTTGAGCGTATCCGACAACGAGCCTTGTTGATTGCCTTGGTGATGATTCTGGTAATGGGGTCGATTGCCGGAATGCTCTATGTGGGCGGCAGTGATGTGTTGTCGGGTGAACTGACCGCAGGTGAGTTAGGTGCCTTTGTGTTTTATGCGATCATGGTAGCGGCATCGCTCGCCGCTGTGACCGAAGTCTATGGGGAAGTGCAACGGGCCGCTGGTGCTGCCGAACGTATTCGGGAGTTACTGGGCACTGAGCCGGACATCTCTCCGATGGGGGATACGCAGGATCACAATGATCTATCTTCCGACCATCCGCAAGGCGCGGTGGTGTTTGATGAGGTGTCCTTCAGTTATCCATCACGTCCCGATCAGTTAGCCATTGATCAACTAAGTTTGTCGGTCAATAGTGGTGAACGGGTTGCATTAGTTGGCCCATCCGGGGCGGGCAAGTCCACTCTGTTTGATTTGCTGTTACGTTTCAGGGACCCCAAACAAGGGCGTATTTATATTGATGGGCAAGCCATTGATGCGATGGATACCAAAACCTTGCGTTCCCAGTTTGCCTTAGTGCCTCAGCAGCCGGTGTTGTTCAGTACCTCGGTTTGGGAAAATCTGCGTTACGGGCGGCCGGAGGCTACCGAAGAGGAAATCATTGCTGCGGCGAAAGCGGCCCATGCTCATGAGTTCATCAGTCAGTTACCTGAAGGCTATCACTCGTTTTTGGGGGAACAAGGGGTGAAATTATCCGGTGGTCAGAAGCAGCGATTAGCCATTGCCCGAGCCATTCTCAGAGACCCTAAAATTTTATTGTTGGATGAAGCCACCAGTGCTTTGGATGCTCAAAGTGAATACCTGGTTCAGCAAGCGTTAGATGAACTGATGCAGAATCGAACGACCTTCATCATTGCTCACCGTTTAGCGACCGTGGCGCACGTGGATCGAATAGCTGTGTTTGATCACGGAAAACTGGTGGACATTGGCACACATCAGACCTTGTTGTCTTCCTCTCCCTTATACGCTCGCTTGGCCGAGTTACAGTTTAATCAGAACCCGAGCAACGAGATTTCTGAACCGGCAAGTGTTACAGGCTAGCCTTATTGTTTCGGCCATTAGGTCATTAGCCAATTTTATAGAGGTAAATGGGCGAGCGGTAAAAGTCACGAATCTGTTCACGACGGATGGCGTGATGTTGCGGCAAGGCGAAGTTGTTGCTGATCACAAATCGAGGGGATGAACCCGGTTCCGCAATGCGCTCTGCTATCTGTTGCATGGCTGATGGAAATAGATAGCAGAGTAAGGTGGCGTGCTCAGGCCAGGGCGATTTTAAGAAATCGGTTCGATGGAGCGTCAGGTTGTCTAATCGCAACAGCGATTTTAGACAGACACTGACGGCCCAGGGAATCCATGACACTTCATAGCCATAGACTTGCCGCTGTGGATACCGCTTGGCCAGTCGAATTGCCAGGTTTCCCCAACCGCTGCCGAGATCCACTAACGGGGTATCGTCCGTTTGATCGGCCATTGATTCAATGACTCGGTAGGCCTTAATAGAACTGGGCATGGGTGAAATGCCTGATTGAATGGTCCCAAACAGAATCAACACTATCACCAACAAGAGCAAAAGAACCAAGGCGATCATTAACGGAGAAATTGTCACGTACCTAGAGCCTGTAAAGTTTGAGGAACATAAGTGCAGGCAGTATCGGTCAATTTCTTCTGAAAGTTAAGGAACCTCTTAACAAGCCGTTTAAGATTGTTTTCGCAGCTGTGTGACTGTGTCTCCCCCTATGCCCCAGTTATCGGTATTGACCTCTTCAATGATCACAAAGGTGGTTTTGGGGTTCTTGTTCAGTACGTCCACCAGTAGTTGGGTGGCACCTTCAATCAGGGCCTGCTTTTGTTCCGGGGTTACACCTTCGTCGGTAATCTTAATGTTTACGTAAGGCATCTTGTGTCTCCATGCTTTATTTCAATGATTGGTTTAAATGATTGTCTTAATTATTGGTTTTACTGATTGCTTGATGTGTTGTTGATAGAAACCGCCCGGTTAAAGTGTTTCCTTAACAAAAAGGGGGTAACGGGCTTCGCTTGGTTTGCCAGCCAGACTCCGAAACTGACCAGGCCAAAGGCACACAGTAAGGGTGTGGTTAAGGGTTCGTCGAAGATCACCGTAGATGCTACTCCGGCCAGAATCGGCACCAGTGCCATCATTGCGCCCATAGCTGGCGCACCAATGGTTTGAACCGCCCGAACGTATAACAACATCTGGATGATGGTCGCCATCACGCCTTGATAGAAGGCCTGCAATGCAATGTCTTTCCAAAGTGGGAGATGGCTTTGCATCGACGTAACTAGCTCCATGCTGATCTGTTTTGGCAGCCAGATCAGATACACCGGCATGTACAGGCAGAAGGTGATCATCGCCAGACTGACCGTGGCCTGCCAAGGCGTAATCTGCCACTTGCTGAGTAATACCGAGTACAGTGCCCAGCACAAACCGGCCAGCACCACTAACCCGTGCCCCCAATGCAAACCATGTCCTTCGTGCAATGCTGACCCGGAATGCGTGGTGTTCCATGCTTGCCATAGAAGTATGCCAACGCCGATGGTGATGACCGTCAGGCCGAGCCACTTCTGTTTGGGAATCGCAACCTTGAGCAAAGGAATCGATAAAATACTGATTGCCAGAGGCATTAATCCAGGTAACAGCACCGACGTGTGTGAGGCCGGTGTCGTTTCAAAGCCATTAAAGGCAAAAAGTGCGTAAAGTAACGCGCCAATCAAACTGCTGACGATCAGTTTCGGTTGCCATAAACGAAAGCGAAATTTCCACCAGAGTGGCAGTAACACCAGGCTACAGGTGGTATAGCGAATGGCGATGACATCGTAAGGTGTCAGGTCGCTGATGCCACCTTGTCTGGAAACCAAAATAAACCCGGACCAGATCAGAACCGCCAATATGGCACAAAGATAACCCGTCAATTTGGGGGAGTTAGATGGTTGAATCGAAAGGGTTGGCATGATGATGACCTCAAATAGGAAGCTAGAAACTATATGAGGTATACTTATTCATTAATATTGAATTATTAAGAATTTAATATTCACTAAATATGAATGAGTGTTGCATTTTCTAACGCCATTGAATGGGAGTACGAGCGTGGAACTGTCTGATCTTAAAGTGTTTTGTGCGGTGGCTGAGCAGGGAGGGGTGATCCGGGCGGCGGAGCAGTTGCACCGGGTGCCTTCCAACGTTACGGCTCGTATTCAGAAGTTGGAATCAGAGCTGGGCCGGTCTTTGTTTCACCGAGATAGAAACCGCCTCAAAATCTCGCCCGCCGGGGAGCAGTTACTCAGCTACGCCAAGCGGATTTTATCCCTGGCGGATCAGGCGATAGAGCAGTTCAGCAGTGATCAACCCTCTGGCGTATTAAGAGTAGGGTCGATGGAAGCCGTGGCGGCTTCTCGATTGAGTGCAATTCTGTATGAGTATCATACGGCGTATCCTGATGTTTCATTAGAAGTGAAGACCCGGCCAACGGGAGATTTGATCGAGTTTGTCTTGAACGGTCAGCTGGATGTAGCACTGGTGGCTGATCCTAATGCCGATGAACGATTGGAACGTATGCCTGTCTTTAAAGAAACGCTGGTGCTGGTGTCTGAAAAGAGCATGACGGATATTTCCGATCCTTCACAACTGGGCGTTGAGCCTACATTACTTGGGTTCAGTAATCAGTGCGCCTATCGTAATCGTTTGACGCAATGGGTCAAGCAAGTGAATTTGGTGGCTAAGGTGGTGGAAATTAATTCCTATCACACCTTGCTGAATTGTGTCACAGCAGGGATGGGTGTCGGTTTGGTGCCTGAGAAACTGCTGGAGTTATACCCTTTCGCCAAGGATTTAAGAACTCATCCATTACCTGACAACCTGGCGACAACGATCACCACCGCAATCTGGCGGAAGGATTCGTCGCGCCCCAGCGTCAGTGCCTATTTAGACATTCTCAAAGGGGCATCAAACCTAACTTAAGGTCGCATCACACTCTGGTTACAAGGATATTCTGGTTACAAGGATATTCTGGTTACAAGGATATTCTGGCTACTGTGAGTATTCTGGATGCTTTTTGATGAAATGGCTCAGGTTGGTATTTGCCATTGTTTGTACTTTATTTCGGAAGAAACCACTCCAACCTAATAGGTAGGCGGGTAAACCAACGGCCTGACGACTCCAGCGCCAGAAATCAAACGTGTCCTTGTGGCGATAAATTTTGCCGTCCTTGAATTCGAATTGGGCATCAATGATGTTGTGGACGAAACGGCCTGTTTGGCTGAAGGTGTATTTGGGTTCCCAGTGGGCGGTGATCTGGCCAGCGTTATCATCGACTGAAAAAGTCAGCGTTAAATCGGTGCCTCGTGTGACTAGCATATGCCACATAGCCGCGATCTCTTTGCCTCTCAGTTGAAAGGCTTCGTCTTCAAAGTAAGCGTCCGGGTGATAACAGTCTGCCATCGTCTGATAATCTTTGTTTTGAAACGCGGTGTAAAACCGATCAATCAGTGCTTTATGTTCACCAATGTCGGAGGTGTGTGTGTTGGCCATGTTCATTGTGTGCTCCTTAGAATTTGACTTCATACAGTCTAGCTCTTGTGTTTCTATTTAATAAGTGACATAAAAGACAACTTAGGTAGCTGAATAAGTCATGTGAAGATAATTTATGAAATCCATAGCTGTACTAGCTCCGAAAGGGTGTCCATTGACGTCGGTGTCCGGCCCTCTGGAAATGCTGATGCTCGCCAACGCTCGTAGCGAGAGAACACGACGATTGGAGTTGGCGTTGGTGTCGGCAGATACCGCTGCAATTGCTTGTCAGGGCGGATTTCAGCTACAGGGGCACATCGGATTGGATGACCAGACCCAATACGACTGTGTGGTGATCGGGGCCATTGGTCCGCCGAACAAGGAGTCGCTGTCTTTTGATCCGGCTACCGTGCAATGGTTAATTCGTCAGCATCAAGGCGGTGCACGCTTAGTGAGCATTTGTACGGGGGCCTTTCTGCTGGCCGCAACTGGTTTACTGGACGGGCGACGGGCTACGACGCATTGGGCGATGGCCTCTGTATTCACTCAACTTTATCCTCTGGTGCTATTAGATCCTGCTCAAATGGTTACTATGGATCAGACCCTGTGGTGCTCAGGCGGTGCCAGCAGTTATCAGGACATCACCTTGCTGTTAATCCGGGACTACTATGGTGATGCGGTTGCCGAGCAAGTCGCCAAGCTGGTTTTGATTGATTTAGATCGCACCAGTCAGTTGAAATACATGCACTTTATCCCGGCACGACAGCATCAGGACGAAATCATTCATCAGGTTCAAAATCGCCTGGAAGAAGATTGGCGTTCGGCGTCTGTGGTGTCATTGGCGGAGGGCGTTCATCTCAGTGAACGGCAATTCAAGCGCCGCTTTAAACAAGCCACAGGGTTATCACCACTGGAATATCTTCAAGCGGTTCGTATCGAACATGCCAAACGCGCCTTGGCTCACTCCCAAACCGGAATCGAACAAGTAGCTCTGTCGGTTGGCTACGAAGACGTTCGCTTCTTTCGTAAGCTATTCAAACGTCAGGTGGGGGTTTCTCCTTCAGAGTTTCGCGATAAAAGCCGTTTTTAAGGAATCCAGTGCTTGGCTTGTGAGATTTTGGCTAATACCGTGTTAGGAAAATACAGTAAGTTTCTCTGAGTCCGAGCTATCTTTTTCCTTGTTGTTCTCTTTATTGTCCCTCTCTGAAAGATGCGTCGTTTGCCCGGCTGTGCTTATTTGTGGCGCCGATAGTCTCATAGGTTTGTCGAGAATGTAGTTGCCATAAGGGTCACTCGTTATTGCGTTTGATAAAAGTTTGCGTGAATTGTGCTGCTGGAAAAACCCCTTGCCCTAAACCAGACTTATAACATTACTTAGGCGTAGTTTGCCTGAGAAAGCCTCAGGGAGGCAGGTGACCCCAAAACTACAGCGATATGGAGCAGCTAAGGAATGCAAACCGAGATAGGCACATCGAAACATCAGCGTTTCATTCGAATTGGGGCGGTGATACTGAGTGTTTTCGTACTGATAGGCGTGGTGTTTTTCGCTACTAAGCAGGGGGCAAATCTGGATGTGCCTGCTATTCGAATTGCTGTGTCGAAAACCCCCTTATCTGCCCCTGTGTTCATTGCTGATGAAATGGGATTCTTCGATGAGTATTGCTCGGAGGTCGAGCTAATTGAGGTTGTGGGCGGACGGCGTAGTTTTGAAAAGATGGCGTCCGGTCAGGCTGACTTTGCCACAAGCTCTGATTCTGTGATTGTTTATAAATCCTTTGCACGGTCTGACTTTGTTACCTTGGCCAGCTTTGTTCATGCCGATAATGATGTGAAGTTTATTACCCGTGAAGATATGTCGTTGGTGCAGGGAAAAGACTTCCGATATCGGAAAATAGCTGTGACCAAAGGTACTGCCAGTGAATATTTTTTAAGTACCTATTTAGCTCTGGAAGGGGTTGATAGAAGCGAGGTTACATTGGTTGATACACCGCCGGACAAAATTCCTGACGTTCTGGCCTCTGGCGAAGTGGATGCCATTGCACCGTGGGAACCCTATGGATACAAAACGGTTCAATTGTTAAAAGGTACGGCCAATGTCTTGCCGACAAAGAATTTGTATTCCTTGAGTTTCAATTTAATTGGATCTAAATCGAATGTTCAGTCCCAGCCTCAAAAAGCAGAATGTGTATTGCATGCATTAAGTGATGCCATTGATTACATCTCTGGCAATCATTCAAAGACTCAGGAGGTCATTGGGCGGCGGTTGAATCTGGAAAACGACTTCATTTTTTGGATCTGGCCTGATTATATTTTCAAACTTTCCTTGAATAGATCCTTGATCATGGGGCTGCAAAGTCAGGCCGAGTGGGTTGTTCAATCAGGTGTGATCAAAGATAGGGGGGTTCCTGATTTTAAGGAGGTAGTGAACCCGACTCCGTTGGCGAAAGTTAAACCCGAAGCGGTTTCCTTGCTGATTCAACGATCCTTGAGTGCTGTGTCTGAAAATTAGAGAACCTTTATGAGATCACTTGAATGAAGCTAAGAACACAACTGTTTATCTTTCCTATGGGCGTGGTCTTTATCACCGTTTGTATCTTTATCAGTTTGATGTGGATTTGGAGGCAGTCGGATTCTGTATTGGAACGAGAAGAGTATGTTGCTGAAATTCACTCTCTGGTTGGGCAGCTTGAAAGCAATTTATTACTGTATGAAGAAAATCCTACCCGAGCTTATATCTATCGCTGGGAGGAACGGCATAAGCAATTGACGATGGTGTTGCACCATTCACCTACCTTGCCGTCGGATCAGCAAACGCTGCTCAACAGCATCAAAGGTTTAAATCGTGGTTTGAACGTTCTGTTTGAACGTTTGCAGTACTTATCCCGTAATTCGACGCCTGAAACCGATGCCTTGAGACGGCACTTCAAAGACAAGTTGGTGACACAGTTAGAAACCATTGTGGAAGACTCGAAGCAGCTGGTGGTGATGGCCCGTCAATCCCTTCGGGACAGCCAGTTAAATCAGATCATTATGATAGGGAGTATTTTGCTCATTGGTGCCCTGCTTTTGTCTTTGTTGGCGATGAGCTTGTCGGTTCGAATCAGGAATTATCTTGATCTCTTGAAGGGCGGTATTAAAGCGCTAGAGGCAGGTAATTTTAGTAATAAGTTAACGAGTGCCGGTGAAGATGAGTTCTGTGAGTTCATTAATGAATTCAATCAAATGCAGAAAACATTGGAAGAGACCACCATTTCCCGGGATGCGTTACAGAAAGAGATTGATCAACGCACTTATGCCTTAAAGCACATTGCCAGTACTGATCCTCTCACGCAAGTCTCTAATCGCCGAAAACTCATGGAGCAGGCGGAGCTTGAAATGGCCCGAGCTTCCAGACACAAGTCGCCTTTATCTTTGCTCTTGATCGATGCGGATCATTTCAAAAAAATTAACGATAGCTATGGTCATGCTGTGGGTGATCAGGTGTTGATTCACTTGTGTCGTTTGAGTGAAGCCGTTATGCGGGAGAACGATCTAATTGCTCGTTACGGTGGGGAAGAATTTGTGATTTTATTACCTCACACGGACTTGTCTGGTGCGGGCGAGTTAGCGGGTCGTATTCAACAACGTTTGAAAGATCAACCTTTTAAACATGAAGGGCAGGTTATTCCGATCACCATCAGTGTTGGTGTAGCCAGCTACACCTATGATCAAAGTTTTGCGGATTTGATTGCCCAGGCTGACAGAGCCTTATATCAAGCGAAGCAGTCTGGCCGGAATTGCATCCGGCTCTCTGAACCGAAGGTGGTGCTCCCGGCTTCGGATCAGAGTCTTCATTAGATTGAACATCATGCATGTAAATTGCACCGGGCTTGGTTGTCCATCAAGGCATGTAAAACGTCCTGGCGGGCAATGACTCCCTCCAATTTGTCTCCCTCAACCACCGGGTACATCTCCGGTTTTTTATCCAACATGGCAATGGCCAGATCCACCACGCTGTCGGAAGGCGCAACCGTCACCAACTGATGATTCATAACATCACAGGCCAGGGCCGGTTGGTCACAGTGGTAACTGGTTTTTAACAGGGTTTTGAGGCAGTCATATTCCGAAATGAAACCAATTAACCGCTGTTCCTGATCGACCACTGGCGCGCCGCTTAGGTGGTGTTCTTCAAGAATTTTAATTACTTCCAGAATCGGAGTGTCGCAGTGAATACGGGTGACGTTTTTCTCGGCGATGGATCGCATGTAGTGTCGTACGCTGTTGTTCATGGTTTCACCTACTGTCTCATGGCTGTTTTTTTTGGCGCTTACTATGTGGCCTATACGGACAGAGAATAGAGAGAAGTAATTTATAGTTAAAATTAAATAAATCTATATTTGTAATAGGTGTAGGTTATTTTGTGTTGATTAACTACAGTTGATTATTCTGATTCTGAGAGAGTGTGTTCTGTTTTTGTATAAAGGTCGGTGATCTGATTCCTTTAAGGAGTGTCTAGACTGAAAAAATGACCTTCGAAAAGGTGTACCAGTGAAAACCCTAGTCCACTCCCTGCTCAGATCCGCTCCACTATTGGTTTTGATGAGCCCACAGGCCCAGGCTGTTGTTACCTACAACGGAACGGATGGCGTTCAGGCCAACATTTTCAACAGCAACAGTGTGCAGGTGTGTACGGGCTGTCATAACAGTGCGCTGGTGGGGGCAGTGGCCCGGAGTTCGGCACCTGACGGTGTCAATTTTGATAACTACGCAGAAGCAACCGCCACGGTTTCCGATCTTGATTTTAGTGGCGTCATCGATGGCAATGATGCCAATCATGTGCGTGCTAGCTTTCGGGTGAACGCCGGCACTATGCCGCCCAATGGCGCGCTTAATACCACAGAGAAAAGTCTGATTGCGCAATGGGTCTCGGACGGCGGACTGGAAAATGCGGCTCCGGCGGCGACCACCAGTGCCGCCAGTTCAGTCAGTAAGTATCAGGCGACTTTCAATGGTTCTGTCTATGAGAACGGAGCAGATACGACGGTGACTTTTGCCTATGGCACCAGCTCGATGAGTCTCACCTCGAATAAGGCGGCCACGTCGCCTTCCGGTACGGGAGGGGGAATCAGTGCCGGGGCGGTTTCGGCCACTCAGACCAGTTTAAATTGCGGCACCACCTACTATTTTCGATTGGAAGCCACAAATTCGGTGGGCAGTAACAATGGCTCGACTTTAAACTTTACCACCAGTGCCTGTAATGTGGCGCCGACCATTACCTCTACCGCCGGCACGACGGCTACCGAAGATCAGCAATACAGCTATCAGCTCACCATTACCGACCCGGACGATAGTAACAATGGCACCGACCTGAGCTTCAGTCTCACCAATGAGCCAACCGGCATGACGGTGTCGACCACCGGATTGATCACCTGGACGCCGACAGAAGGGGTTACCAGTTCGGGTGCTGTCACCGTGACGGTGGCTGATGGCGGTGAAGATGGCGCCAGCTCGGACTCCGAAATTTTCACTGTCAGTGTCACCGCTGTGAACGATTCCCCCAGTATTACCTCAACTGCAGGCACCACGGCCACCGAAGATCAGCAGTACAGCTATCAACTCACTGTGTCTGACCCGGACGATTCCAACAATGGCACGGATCTGAGCTTTTCGCTCACCAATGAGCCTTCGGGGATGGTGGTTTCAACCACGGGCTTGGTGACCTGGACTCCGACGGAAGGCGTGAGTTCATCAGGAGCGGTCACTGTGACGGTGGCCGATGGCGGTGAAGATGGCGCTACCAGTGACAGCGAAATATTTACGGTCAGTGTAACGGCAGTGAATGACTCGCCAGCCATCACTTCAACAGCGGGCACCACCGCAACCGAAGACATCGCTTACAGCTATCAAGTGACGGTGTCTGACCCGGACGACAGTAACAACGGCACGGATTTAAGTTTCTCTCTCACGAATCAACCTACGGGTATGACGGTATCAAGCACAGGCTTGATTACATGGACAGCCACGGAAGGCGTATCTTCTTCAGGCCAGGTAACGGTCACTGTGGCAGATGGTGGTGAAGACGGCGCCACCAGTGACAGTGAACAGTTTACTGTGTTGGTCACCGCAGTGAATGACAGCCCGAGTATTACTTCAACGGCTTCGACGACGGCCACCGAAGATCAGCAGTACAGTTACCAGATTACCGTTTCCGATCCAGACGACAGCAATAATGGCACGGATATCACCTTTGCCTTATCAAACGAGCCGTCGGGCATGACCGTCTCCTCGACGGGGTTGGTCACCTGGACCCCCGCTAATGGCGTCACAAGTTCCGGACAGGTAACCGTAACCGTTGCTGATGGAGGGGAAGACGGGGCAACCTCTGCGACGGAGAACTGGACGGTCACCGTCACTGCGGTGAATGACCCTCCGACGATTACCTCTACCGCTGGTACAACGGCGACAGAAGACATTCAATACTCCTATCAAGTGGTGGTCAGTGACCCGGATGACAGCAATAACGGCACGGACATTGGCTTTGTTCTTACCAATGCGCCGACAGGTATGGCTGTGTCCTCCACAGGCCTAATCACATGGACGCCGACCGAAGGTGTCAGTACCTCTGGTCAGGTGACCTTAACCGTCTCGGACGGTGGTGAAGATGGTGCCGCTAGTGATACGGAACAATTCACCGTGTCGGTTACTGCCGTGAATGACAGCCCGACCATTACTTCGGCCGCATCGACCTCAGCCATTGAAGCCGAACTTTATAGTTACCAAGTGACGGTCTCCGATCCCGACGACAGCAATAACGGCATTGATTTGAGCTTTGCTTTGTCGAATGAGCCGGCGGGCATGACGGTTTCTGCAACTGGCTTGGTGACTTGGACGCCCACCAACGGCGTGTTAAGTTCCGGGTTAGTGACGGTTACCGTATCGGATGGCGGGGAAGATGGTGCTACCTCGGACACTCAGGATTGGACCATTACTGTGGATGCGGTGAATGATCCGCCGGTGATTACTTCTACAGCAGGTACGACGGCGACGGAAGACATTGAGTACAGTTATCAGGTGGTGGTCAGTGATCCCGATGACAGCAACAACGGTACGGATATTAGCTTCAGTCTCACCAATGCGCCGACAGGTATGGCGGTGTCTTCTACCGGGTTGGTGACCTGGACACCCACCGAAGGTATCAGCACATCGGGACAGGTGACCTTAACCGTGGCCGATGGTGGGGAAAGTGGCGCGTTACCGGATACGGAACTCTTTACGATTTCGGTGACATCGGTCAACGATAGCCCGACCATTACCTCGGCGGCCTCGACCTCTGCCGTTGAAGATCAAGCATACAGCTATCAGGTGGTGGTTTCCGATCCGGACGACAGTAACAACGGCACCGACATCAGTTTTGCATTATCCAATGAACCCTCTGGCATGGCGATTTCTTCCACCGGCTTGATCACCTGGACGCCAACCAATGGCGTGACATCCTCAGGCCAGGTGACGGTCACCGTTACCGATGGCGGCGAGGACGGTGCTACTTCAGCCACACAAAGCTGGACCATCAGTGTTGATGCGGTGAATGATCCGCCTACCATCACGTCCACTGCCGGTACCTCAGCCACCGAAGACATAGAATACAGCTATCAGGTGACGGTGGATGACCCTGATGACAGCAACAACGGCACAGACATTAGCTTTAGTCTCAGCAATGCGCCGACGGGCATGGTGGTGTCTTCCACAGGTTTGATCAGTTGGACGCCCACCGAAGGCGTCAGCACCTCCGGTCAAGTGACCTTAACCGTATCCGATGGCGGGGAGAACAGTGCTCAGCCGGCTACCGAACTCTTCACTATTAGCGTCACCGCCGTCAACGATGCGCCAGTGTTTAGCTCAACGGCAGTGACTACGGCCACCGAAGATATTCTCTATCAATACGATGCCAATGCCTCTGACGAAGATGGTGATAGCCTGACCTTCAGCTTGGTGACGGCTCCGACCGACATGACCATCGACGCTCAAACCGGGGTGATCTCCTGGACACCGTTGGAAGGCGTCACTTCTGCCAATGTGGCCGTGGCGGTATCGGATGGCACGGAGCAGGTGGCCCAAAGTTTTGCGATTACTGTCACGGCGGTGAATGACGCACCAACTATTACCAGTACCGAAGTTACGACCGCTACTGAAGATGAAGCCTACCAATACCAGATTACGGCTACTGATCCTGAAGATGACTCGTTAACCTTCACCCTGACCAGCGGTCCGGATGGCATGACCATCACAAATACCGGATTGATTTCTTGGACTCCGCAGAACGGTGTCAGCTCAGGCTCGGTCGCATTAGAAGTGTCGGACGGCAGTTTGACGGATTCACAATCGTTCACCGTTTCAGTAACCGCAGTAAATGACCCTGTGTCTGTGACCCCTCCAGCAGCTCAGGCGTTAGTCGAGCTGTCTGCGTGGCAATTGCAGTTGGTGGTGTCTGACGTGGATGACAGCAACGATGGCACTGGTATCACCTTTAGCTTACTCAGCGCACCGACTGGATTGACTGTATCGTCTACAGGTTTGTTGAGTTGGCTGCCGGGGCAGAATACGGCAGGCAGTTATACCCTGATGGTGAGTGTGGCCGACGGTTTGGAAGACGGGGCAACCGCCGCGCAAGTCTCGATTGCATTGACCGTGGACTTACTTGATGGCGATGGTGATACCGTGGCTGACTATGTGGATAACTGCCCGACCACGGCCAATACCGATCAACTGGATACCGATTCGGATACTTTGGGTAATGCCTGTGATCTCGATGACGACGGTGATGGTTTACCTGATGCGATAGAAGAGCAATTTGGTTTGAACCCGCTTGACCCTGCCGATGCTTCGTTGGATTTGGACGGCGACAGTTTAACCAACCTCGAAGAATATACCGCCTGTGCGTTATTGCAGGATGAACAGTGTGCTTCGTTGAATGTGGACAGCGTAGCCCCTGTAATCAGCTTTGACTCGCCAGTGACCTTTGATGCCGAAGCGTATCTGACGACTGTGTCTTTAACTGCATCGGCCACCGATGGTAATGACGGTGTGGTCGATACCACCATCACCCATGTAGATGATGAAATTATGATTTCGGTGGATGGTACGGCATCGTTACGCCCTGGCGTTCATCAGGTGACCTGGCAGGCTATCGATCAGGCGGGTAACAGAACCAGCGCAATACAGGAGGTCAGGGTTCGTCCCGCTCTTGTCTTCGGCGGTTCGTCTGTGACGGGGGAAGGCGCGACGCTTTCGATTCCGCTGTCGTTGGATGGCGATGCCATTGCTTATCCGGTGACGGTGACGTTGAGCGCATCGGGCAGTGCTTCCGGCGAGGATTATGCGCTTGCCAGTTCTGACATCATTATTGATGACACAGATGGCAGTGAAAGAAATAGCGCGACCGTGGAGCTGACGATTCTGTCCGATCAATTGCTGGAATCGGATGAGAGCATTGTGCTCTCGGTGGCCTCGGTCAGTGACGGTGCCTATCTTGGTGACGTCAACGAATACGAGGTGTTGATTGTGGATCGCAACGTCGCACCGCAATTGGATGTGACGCTAACCCAAAGCGATAACATCAGTCGACGGGTCTATCAGGATGCGGGGACAGTCACCCTTTCTGCTGCCGCCAGTGATGCCAATGACGACAACCTGACGTTGACCTGGCATCTCGACGCCATTGCCGATGCTCTTTCTAATGATGTTCTACCGTCTGCTTCAGACGCTGCATTAACGTCTGCCTCGGAACTACAGGAAACGCAATCCTTTGATCCTCAACAGCTCGACGCCAATCAGACTTATGAGATCAGTGTTGTTGTGTCTGATGGGGTGCTCAGTACCGAGACTTCTGTTTCTTTCTTGGTGGAAGCAGAACAACCGACCTTACTTGCCATACGGGATTCCGATGGTGATGGCATTGACGACCTTACCGAAGGGCTTACGGACTCGGACGGCGATGGCGTGGCGGATTATCAAGACGCTGTGAATGATGTCACCCGGTTATCGGCCACGACCTTAGGGTCAGAAACCACGGATTTCATCGAAGTTGAAGCCGGCCTGCAAATGACCATAGGTGCGACCGCATTGGCGAATAATCAGGGTGGCGCATTTGTCCGAAGTGACGACCTGACCGATGAAAACGGCAATGTGATTTCTGATGGTGATTTCTCGGTTGTCGGTGGCTTATATGACTTTGAAGTAAAAGGACTGACCGAAGCCAACCGTGTCGCCCGATTGGTGATTCCACTAACCCAGAGTGTTCCGGCGATTGCCAGTTACCGTAAGTTCGCCGATGGGGAATGGTATGAATTTGTCGAAACCAGTACCGACTTCATTGAGTCGGCCAGTCGAGTTAATGGCTACTGTCCGCCACCGGGCAATGAGCAATATCAGAGCGGCTTGCTACGCTTTGCCGATTGTTTGCAACTGAACATCTCAGACGGCGGGCCGAACGATGCAGATGGCGAGGTCAATGGCGTGATTGTGGACCCGAGTGGCGTCGCGACGGTGTCTTCCGAAGCGTCCGGTGAGAGCTTGTCGGCACCGAAGGGGCAACCTTCCGGCTCGGGTGGCAGTTTCGGTTTCTGGGCAATTCTCGGGTTATTGGCTTTACTGATAGGAAAGGGCTGGATGAGATTATCGCCAGCCAGGGTTCATTCCTACGCGCACATTCGTTGCACTGATAAGAATAAATTTGGTAAGGAGTCAGGGATTGATGTTTACCCCTCGTAAGACGAGTCTTACATCGCTCGGTTTGTCTTTGCTGCTGACCTGCTCGTCTGTGAGCTGGGCGGAAGAACCTTCGTTCTTTGTGGACTCCGAACTCACGGTTGGCTACGACGATAACCTTTCCCAGGCGGAACGTGAACGCGACACCATTGAAGATCATTTTGTGGAAGGCGAGATCGGCTTGCTGATGAATCAGGAACTGAACTTTCACTCGGCGTTTTCGCTAAAGGGCTTTCTCTCCGGGCAAGCCTATGAAACCGCCCGCAGTATGAGTCGGGGCTCGGTGGGGGTGGAAGCCTCCATCCGTTATCAACCCACCTTTGGGTTTCTCGAACCCTTCTATCGGTTGTCCGTCACGGCGCAAATGGATGAGTACGAATCCGAACAACGGGACAGCGACGTCATCAAAGCGCAGCTGGTGGCAACCAAACGGATTACTGATCGGCTGACGTCCAGCCTGGGGACGGAATATCGATACCGGGATTCCGATGGTAGCGTCTGGGATACCGAGGATGTCCGCGTGTTTCTCAATGGCGATCTTATGTTAACCAAGGATCTGGCCTTGTACTCCACCTACAGTTTTTTGAAAGGGGACGTGACCTCTTCCGCACAGGTGACCTTCTGTAATGGTGTCGTCGCCGATGATATCTATGGCCTGATTCAGGCGTCTACCGAGTTGGAAGTCGACGAAGCCTTATCCGAGGACTTTTGCGGCACCTGGGTGGCGTATCGGCTCGATGCAACCACTCATGCCTTTGTAGCTGGGCTGAATCAGGGCTTCGGCCACAGTTGGTCGCTTGATGCTTCGGTGCTGTGGGCGTCGGTCAATGGCGAGGGTAATAACGATTACTATCGTCGGATTTATCGTTTGTCTGTATTGGCGAGGTTTTGATGATGGCATTTAAACCTCTTTGGCGTGTGTGTTCTCACTCAAAACCTTCGTGGCTGTTGGTGGTCGTGTGTGTGTCTTTGCTGGGCTTAACCGGCTGTGACGGGCGCGATGATACCGAAGTGGAGCCGGTGACGGTGGATGCCTCCACGACGCCGGACAGCTTCCTTTCCTTTATTAATGATCAGGCGAAATTTGGTGTGGGTGACTATCAAGTGGTGGTCTCCCCTGAAACCGATGGCGCATCGGGCAGTTACCAATTAACGGTGACACTGCCGGACGGTTCCAGCCAAAGCTTTTCCGGCAGTTGGCCTGTGGTCAGTGGTTCAACCGTCAGTGGTTCCGCTGGCAGTGGTTTGGCTGGCAGTGGTTTGGCTGGCAGCGCAGCAACGCCGGAGAATAACCCGTCTCATGACCTCACGCTTAGTCAGTCAGGTGCTTTGTCGTTCAGTTTAAATTCCAGCATCGCCGGGCATCTGTATTTGATGAAAAACGGCTCGGTCATTGCCGATGAAGGTGCGAATGAGGCCGGCACATCAACGTCATTAAGTTGGACTCTGGATGCCTCAGAGATCGATTCGCAAGCCTATGCCGAAGCCTATTATGAGTTAATCGATCCGAACGACGAACGCACAACTCTGGCGGATTGGAAACGCACCAACGGCTTTGATCAAGGTGGCGTGACTCATGTGGTCTTCCGGGACACCAAAGACTTAGGTTATGGCCGGGACATGTACGCGCGCACCACCGAAGACGGCGGCTTGGCTTTTTATGTGGATAACTACGTGGTGATTTTTCAGGAAGGCAGCAGCTCTAACTATGGGCCTTTGAACCTGGATGCGGCCTTGGCTCAGGATCGCAATCGCCACATCGGCACTAATGCCATTGAGTTTTCGAGGCTCGATCTGGACGACCCTGATTCACCCCGTATATTGAAATTTTTTACCTTTTCACCGGAAGACGGTAACGGTGACCAATCCCGAATTCTGAAAGCGAATCTCGATGGCCGAGGCATTAAGTACATGCCGACTATGTGTTTGGTGTGTCATGGCGGGACCATGCTGCCGTTGAATGAGGACGGCTCTTTCCCTGAACAATCGGTGTTGACGGCCAAATTTAATCGTTTGGAACTGGACTCTTTTGAATATGGCGAGGAGTCCGGCCAGACACGAACCGATCAGGAAGCCAGCCTGAAATTGCTGAATCAGTGGATTCTCAACAGCTATCAGGAAATTACCGAACGGGATGCGAACACTCGTGGTAAATGGTGGGGTGACTTTGCTATCGATATTTTGGAAGGCCACTATGGGGGCGAAAGTTTACCCAACGACAGTTATCAAGAGGATATTCCTGAAGGTTGGCAAGCCTCGGATTCCCGGCCTGAAGGCGTGGAGTTGTTGTACACCGAAGTGATAGAACCGCACTGTGTCAGCTGCCATTCATTACGAGGTACCGAAGCGGGGAACCGTGAAACCACCTTAGTGAACGGTGAACTGATCAGCCTGGCGAATGCCATCTCCTTTTCTTCTTACGAACAGTTCATCAGTTACAACGATAAGATCATCGAATACGTCTTTCGCCGTGGTGTGATGCCCTTGTCGCTGCGGAACTATGAAAAATTCTGGGATGACCCTGAAGGCGCGCCCTCACGCTTGGCCTCCTTCCTGGCTGGCTTTGATGTCTTCAATGCCAACAGAGAAGTGGAAGAACCCGGCGCACCGTATGCTCGCCCAGGTGAAGATCGCCAAGCGCAAAGCCCGGTACAGCTCACCGCGTCGGAAAGCTTATTCAGTGATCGCTACTCATGGGCTGTGGTTGATGCGCCGGTGGGAGCGAACTTTAGCTTCAGCTCAGATACTGTAATCAGCCCGATATTTACGACGGACACCGATGGCGATTATGACATTGAATTAACTGTCGGGAACGACTCTGGCGCTACCGATACCAGCGGCTTCACTCTAACCATCGACAGCCAAGGCATTGACCAACGCGCATTAACCTTCGTGGACGATATTCGCCCCATACTGGGCAGTGACACCCGGACCCGATGCAGCGCCTGCCATAACGACACCACCGGACGACAAGGTATTCCTGTTTACTACGACGACAGCAACCCCAACCAATATCTCGATGTGCGTGCCCGAGTCAACTTGGCCTCCCCACAAGACAGCCTACTGTTACTAAAACCGACTCAACGCCAACACGGCGGCGGCATTCAAATCTTCCGCAACACCCTCTATGGCGAAACCACCTATCAAACACTGCTCAACTGGATTCGTGAAGGCGCGGTGTGCGGTGACGATGAAAACATCTGCCCTGAATAGAGTTTTGTATTTGAATAACGTTTCATGATCCTAACTTCGGCTGGGATTTTTTGTATTTGTTGAACAACTCCTGGCTGGAAACGACAGCTTATCATCATCAGTGCGACGAAGTTTGGGGATGAAGTCTTTCTGAATGTGTATTAAGTTATTGTTTTATGAAACATGCGTCAGGGAGTGCGGCGCAAAATAGGAAAACTGATCTTGCACTCTTAAGACGCAGAATTGTGTTGTTATGTTCAATCGGCTATAGGGAATCATTTAGATGCCTGATAAAACTGAAGGAAATATGTTTTCTGATCTATCTGATCACGAACTAGTTGAGACCTATCAAAATGTAGCTGATCCGATGGCACTAGAAATGCTGAGGGCCGAAGAACGACGTAGGAATTCTGATAGGGCTTTGGATCAAGCAACTAAATCAAACAAAATTGCCATTGGATCACTTGCTATAGCGTTTGCCAGTCTTATCGTTGCAATAATTGCCATTATCAAAAAACTTGAGGTAGCTTAAATTGCTTGATTCGGGATCTCTCATTCTTGGTTTGATATTTGGCTCAATAGGGCTGGGGTACTTCATTTATGGCAAGAAGCAGGCAAATGTTGTCATACGTTACACTGGCATTGCTCTTATGATTTACCCCTATTTCATCGAAAACCATTTTGCTGTGCTTGGGGTGGGCATCTTATTAATGGCTCTGCCAAAGTTCGTTGAATTATAGGCTTTATCTACTTGGAAACCGGGTATATCGAGGCCAGCTAGCGGGATCGAAAAATCGTTGCTTTGTTTTTATTTTTCAGTCCAGTAGCCCTGAATATTAGGGGACGTTTCGAATTGAGCCGAGGCAGCGTAATTGGGCGTTCATGTCGTGGAAGGAAAGGCGTAGACCTTCTAGACTTTTAGATATCGAAGAGTACAAATCCATTGTCTATCAATTTGTTCATAAGTTATCTAAGGACGCTGTGGACTTTGGAAGAGACAATACCTAACTTCAGCTTGTGATTGAATTTGGGCAATGGCTAGGCGTTAGACACTGGGGCAGCTCCCCAGGGAGATAGCCATGAGTGAATTCAATCCGCATACACCAGAAACAGAGCCTCTTCCTCCTCTCGTCGAGACAGAATGGTTAGAGCAACACCTCAATGATCCTGATCTACGAATCGTAGATGCCACAGTGCAAGTTAAGCTCTGGCCATTCCCGCGTGTTAGAAGTGGCTGGCGTGAGTTTAAGCGTAGCCACATTCCAGGTGCAACATTTGCCGATCTCTTGAAAATATCGGACCCCAAACGTCCTTCCCGCACATTCACAATGCCAACTGAGGAATGGTTCGCCGACCATATGGGCCAACTTGGTATCGGGAAAGACACTCGTGTCGTGTTATACGATGCGCGGGAGAATATGTGGGCGACGCGTTTGTGGTGGATGCTTCGCACCTTCGGTTTTGATGACGCAGCGGTTCTCAATGGTGGTTGGACGGCTTGGCAGCTTGAAGGGCGTCCGGTTTCTTCGAAACCTTGTGTGTATCCGGCTACAAGATTCATCCCGCATGTCCGACCGGAACTCATTGTTGGCAAAGAGGACGTGCTGACAGCGATCGAAGATTCAACCACCTGCATCGTCAATGCACTGGGCCGTCGTCAACATCGTGGTGAGCGTAAAGAATATGGGGGCCGAGGGCATATTCCGGGCGCAAAAAATGTGACCGCATGGGAAATTCTTGATCGTAAGACGATGCGATATCGTCCGCTCGAAGAATTGCGTAAGTTGTTTCTCCCTATGATGAAGGCTGAACGTGTTATTACCTACTGTGGTGGCGGTATTGCGGCTTCGAGCGATGCGTTTGTTCTTCATTTGCTAGGACATCAAAACGTGGCCGTTTACGACGGAGGGCTTATGGAGTGGTCGGCTGATCGTAGTTTGCCTCTTGAACGCGGAGATTAACGGGCGTACGTTCGTTGTGATATCTAATGGAAAGTTCCTTGGGTCATTGGATAGATAGGGTCTTAGTTTAATATTCAAAATATAATACTATTGAGTACTATATTGATGGATAGTCTTTCCTGCCTTTAACCCTGCTAGAGTATTGAAGAGAGAACCAATGCGACCTTCGAGTTTAAAAAAGCGACAACGTTATCTGGAAACAGCAACAGAACTTTTTTTGGAGCAGGGATATGAAAATACGGGGTTGGATCAGCTAATTGAACTCTGCGGTGGTTCCAAGCTGACCTTGTATAGTTACTTTGGCGATAAGATGGGACTATTGAAGGCGGTCGTTACGGAAATGACCGAGCAGTTTCAGGAAATCATAAAGTTTGAGGCGGTGGCTGATGTCTCGATCCAAGAACAATTGGTGCAATTTGCTCATAAATACCTGAGGTTTATTTACAGTCCGCCATTATTGAAGCTTTGCAGGCTGGTCATCACTCAAACTCAGAATGCCCCTGAATTAGTGAAGTATTTCCTTGAACGTGGGCCCTATCATTCGCAATCTACCTTGCAATCATTTCTTGATGAGCAAAGCCAATTGGGACATCTTCAGATTGAAAATACTCGTTTGGCCTGCGAACAACTGCTGGGGGCTCTTAGAGGTAACTGCTATTTCGATGCTCTGATTGCTAATCGGTTACCGAGTGAATCAGAACGTGATGAGTATGCTGTACATACGGTTGAGGCTTTTCTGCGCAGTTATCAGGATGGTCACACGGAAAGGTAGCTTTCCTGATCAATTTTATAAATGTAGTAGCCCTATAAATGGGCTAACTATGTTTTCCACTCATCTGTAATTCCAACTTCATCCTATCGGTTTTCTATTGGATCAATTGCAATCGATTTGCTCTTAGATATAATACTGTACAGTACAGTACAGTATTATATCTAGGTGGGTATGATGCTGAGCTAGAGACTCGGTGTTATCCGTAAAAGATGAGGTAGTGACTATGACTATAAAGGCGAAATTGAAGAAAGGTATTGTGGCGTGTGTATTAGCAACGGCTGCAATCGGGTTTTATATCTACCTAGTGCCACGAGCCGGCGTCATGGTCACTGATAACGCTTATGTGCATGGTGAGATTTCACTCATCAGTGCCGAAGTTGCGGGTATCGTGACTCAGGTCTATGTCAATGATAATCAGCCCGTACAGGCAGGTGATCTATTGGCGGAATTGGATAAACGTGATTTCCTGGCTCGTCGAGATCAGGCGCAAAGTTCGCTTGCTATGGCAGAAGCTTCTATTGCCAACGCCGATCAACGGATTGAAGTTCAGAAGGTCAATATTGACGAGGTGGCGACGGTCATTGCAGCGGCACAGGCCGATGCCAACTTTCAGTATAGGGAGTGGCAGCGCTTCGCTGAGCTTCTGAGAAAGAATATGATCTCAAGTTCAAGTCATGACGCACAACATAATCGTATGAAGCAGTCCCGGGCAGCTTTGAAGGCGGCCAAACTAAAATTGACAGCGGCCGAACAACAACTCACTACTTTGCTGACAGAAAGAGAGAAGTTAGTTGCTCAGCGGGATGTAGCCAAGGCAAGCCTGGAATTAGCTGTTCTTGATTTGGAGGATACCGAAATTCGTGCACCTATTAGTGGTGTGATTGGAAATCGGGCAATTCGTACAGGCCGTTATGTCAATAAGGGAAATCCGTTGTTGGCGATCGTTCCTGTGGATGATATTTGGATTGAAGCCAATTATAAGGAAAACCAGATTACTAATATTCGATCCGGACAAAAGGTTGAAATCAAATTGGACAGTTTTCCAGATCATCATTTGGAAGGAAAGGTAATGAGTGCCGCACCTGCAACGGGAGCCCAGTTCAGCTTGTTGCCACCCGATAACGCAACCGGGAATTTTGTCAAAATTGTGCAACGCGTACCGGTGAAAATTTCGATACAGCTCCCCGATGGTCTTCGGGGGCGGGTTGTTCCCGGCTTATCGGCCGAAGTTGAAATTGATACTAATAGCTAGGCTCGAATATGAAGGTTCAAACGTTCCCTCTTATTGCTTTAGCAATATTAGCTCTCATTCCGCAGGGAATAACTGGCGAAATCTATAGCACAGGCGCCTTGGAAATTGCTGGCACTCTTGGGTTATCCGCAGATGAAGCAACTTGGCTAAAAACGTTGAATATGTTTGGTCAATTGGCGTCTTTCCCTTTAGCTGCCTGGCTGGCTTACCGTATTGGAAATCGCAACTTGTTTCGGCTTGGTGCTGGCATTGGTTTGCTCAGTGCTTTGGTGAGTAGTCTATGGATGAATCCGGCTCCGCAAATGATTGCTTGGCTCGGTCATGGTATTTCGGCATCGTTTCTGTTGTTGTGTGCACACAGAATGGTATTAACCAACTTGAGTTTCCGTACCATCGCTCTGGTTGAAGGGGGGATGCTGCTCTGTGTGGTGTTAATTCCCTTGAGTCTGTACCCGATTATCCTTGCTCAACTGGCTGAAAATAATCTTTGGCACTGGTCTTTCGCTGTTCAGGTTGTGCCTTTTCTGATGATGTTGTATTGGGGGCGTTTTGGGCGGTGGCCCTGTCCGGATCAAAGGCAGGCGATTCGGTTTAACGGGTTGCAAGCTGTGTTGTTGAGCAGTGCAATTTGCGGCATTACTTATTTGCTGCTGCGCGGGGAACGCTTTAATTGGTTCCGAGATCCTCAAATTGTTTTTCTCTCTCTACTAACTTTAGTGCTGTTAGTGTTGGCAATCATGGCGATACACCGTCACTGGGGCACTGGGGAATATATTCGTTGTAACGCGCTAGCAAGCCCTCACGGTAAGGTTGGTATGATCGATGCCGCTGTTGCTGGATTTGTAATTATGGGGACGACTATTTTGGTCTCAGTCTACGTAACACAGGTGATGCATTATAGTCATGAACAACTGGGCGAGTTGGAAGTAATCGGATTTGGCGGCATGCTTGCTGGTCTGATGATTGCGCTGTGGGTAACCAGCAGTCCGGCTCGGAATCCAGAAAGTGTAATTCCTCTGGGTGTGGGGATTATGTTGTTGGCATGTTGGTTGTTGACTGGCAGCAACGCCTATAGTGGTGCTGCAGATCTCTGGACTGCGATATTGTTAAAGGGATTGGCTGTGGGAATTCTGAACATTACCCTGACTGTTCATATCCTGCGAAGCTTCCCTAGAGATCAAGCTGCTGAGGGAATAGCCTGGTTCTATCTGTTTCGAAACCTCGGTTCCATGCTGGCAATTACCGAATTTTCACGGTTGATGTGCATTGAAACGGCAAACTCCGTCAGTCGGCTGGCTGAGAATTACAATGTCATTAGTGAAACCTTTTCTCTTCATCAGGAAAGGGTCGGCGCAATGTTACAGCAGAGTGTCATTTCACCGAGTGCTGAGCAAGCTGCGGCTCTCATGGGAGGGCATCTCCAAACCCAGGCTATGTCGGTAGCCGGCATTAATAATTTCCAGTGGATTATTTTCTCTATCGGTATTTTGGTGCCTATTATGGCCGCTGTTATGAAATGGGCCCGTAGTCATAATCATCATAATGAAGATCAAATAAAGGCCATCGAAACGACTTAATTCAAATGACGTTTTAGATAATTTCTGACCAAGGATGGTTCCGGTGAAATATGTTCAAGCCAGCAACCATAAAGCGCCTGTTTGGCTTGATGTGAAGAAAATTACTTCAAAGCTATAAAGGATTATCACAAAGGACTTATCACGCACTGCTATAGTTAGAACGGTTTTGTTAGAAGAGCAGTAGCTAGAAGATCACAACAGACTTGTTTTCAAAGGGTGGCACCATGAAAAAAGTTCTTTGTACTATCGTTCTCTCTTTAGCCTCATTTCATGCGGTTGCTAATTCAATTGTTGATCAATGGAAGGCGGGCTTATCGGGTGCCCGATTAACCTCATATTCCGGGTCCGCCATAAGTTCAAACAGTACGCTTACGATTATTAACTTTTGTCGAAACGGCCGGTATTCCTATTACAAAGAGGGAAGTTGGTCTGTGCCGGGAACGGCCGGCGGCGCATCTAATAATACCGTGACAGGTACATGGGACATTCAGCTCATAAACGGTGTTACCGTTCTGACCTATTCGACGGATCGGGGAGAGCAAGGTATGTTTCCCATCTATTTACAAAACAATGGGCGAGTAAATATAGGTGGCGCAGCCTATGCTGTGGAGCAAGGGCGGTCGGGGTGTTAATCATTAACGGATAATCATGTTATTTAAAATGTTAAATAACAACAAAGCGTAGGATAGTATCTAGCATCTGGAAAAAGGGATCGGGACGTTATTCATACCCTCGTTAGATGTTTTGGAGTCTGCTTTGAATTTAAGGAAAGCCGCCAGCTTGATTGTGTTAGGTGTATCACTATCTACTCAAGCAATCAGTGCTGAGAAACCGGTAAGGGAAGATAAGTTTTTCCGGAGCGTAGAGGTAGCCGGAAACTCTGGATTTGTTAAATCTCAACGCATTGAGATTCCCCCAGGTTTTGCAGCCCCTTCTCATGTTCATCCTGTACCTACCTTCGGAGTCGTGAACCAAGGCACCATCGCTTATCAAGAGGAAGGCGGTGAGGAAACCATGTTGAACGAAGGTGATACTTTCTTTGAGCCTCAGGATGTGAATATTCTGAAGTTCAATAACACGGGCAGTGATACGGCGGTGTTCACCGTGTTTTATATTGTCGATAAACAAGAATCTCCTACCTTGCACATCAATCGCTGAGCATCAAAATAACGCTGCTGTTATTTGCCTCTGGTCTACACTGTCTTTAGCTATTGCAATCTGTATGACTAGAGGGCTCCTGCTATGGACCGTAAGTATGTTCTGACTGCGTTTGGTTATGCGATTCTGGGTCTTTTATTAGGCATTTATATGGCGGCCTCCAAAGATCATGGGCAGCTTGTCACTCATGCCCACATCATGCTGATTGGCTTCTTACTTTCGTTCATTTATGGCTTATGTCACAAGTTGTGGTTGAATAATTCCACGTCTAAATTAGCGTCCACACAGTTCTATGTTCATCAATTAGGCACCGGCGTTGTTTTGATCGGGTTGTTCTTGTTCTATGGACAGTTCGTAGCGCTGGAAACGATTGATCCGGTGTTGGCAGCGGCGTCAATTACGGTGTTTGTAGGCGTTGTTCTAATGATGATTGAGTTCGTAAGGTGTACTCGGGCGACATAGTCTTTGCTTGGATGTTGGGAAGTCTGCCTTAACGACGTGTTTTTATCTTTAAAGGGGCTTTTATCTCTAAAGGGAACTTTGTATTCAAAGGGAATGTATGAAGAAAACAATCGGGATGTTTGTTGTGGTCATGATGTCGTTCATGGCCTCCTGTTTTGCTCAGGCGGAGCCAACCAAGGTGAGTACACTGCGTGTCGCACTGTATCCGTATGTGCCTGATCGTCTTGCTCTGTTTCATAAAATTGAAGCGATTTTTGAATCCGGAAACCCCGGTGTCAATCTGGAGTTGGTCGATGATAGTTCCATTTTGTGGGATTACTATTCGGGAGGACTTCAGGCGACCAAAGCCGATGTCTACGAAGTCGATACGATTCTGTTATCAGATTTGATTCAGTCAGGGAAAATAACTGAGCTAAAGTTGCCTCGTGAAGATTATTCAGACGAGGTGAAAGCTGCGGTTTCGAGAAACGGTAAGACTTATGGCGTGCCTCATTGGTTGTGCGGCAATTTCTTATTCTACAAGAAAGGGGATACTGAGATTGAGTCAGCGGCTACTTGGGGTGACTTGAACAAGATTCTGTCCTCAAGAAACGAGAGTTTGTTTGTGGATTTCAAAGGGAAATCAACGCTCGGTGAGTGGTATTTGACGGTACTGTCTGAACTCTATGGGTTGGATGAGGCTCAGACGTTGATTAGTGAAAGTGACCGTCTTGATGACGAGGCTTTGTCCAAGCTGAATGTGATGTTGGAGTCTTGTCCTGCCGGTTTTTGTCGGAGTGATGACTTGCATGATCGCACCGGCTATTACTCAAGAGCTTTTGTGTCTGGAAAGTCGAGCGCTTATGTGGGCTACTCAGAGTCGCTTCATTACGGCATTCAATATTATTTGGATAACTGCACCGAAAGTTCAGGGTGTGTTTCACCAGAAGACATCGCTGTTCGTCGTTTGCCTGACTTTGCAAAAGCAACAAAGAGTGGTGGCATTGGTTGGGTGGATGCACTGGCGGTGGATGCAAAGTTAACACCGACAAAGCAACTGTTGGCAATGAAATTCATTGAGTTCATGGCATCCGATGAGGCTTATCAAGCTGTGCTGGCACCCGACTGGGGTGAAGCGCCTAAGTATCTCATTTCAGCCACAACGACACTGGATATCAAGGGTGCGCCTTTGTACCCCGCATTGTATTCCGCTCATTCAGGACGAGGCACCGGCATTCACATTGGCTTGAATGATAAGCTTAGAGCCATAGGTAACCAGCTTGATTGTGAATTGCCCATTAGCCGAACCGATAAGAAAACCTTGGAACGTTGTGCTAAATAGACTCAAGTTCTTTCATTTTTATGATCTTTGACCCTAAGTGTGAAGTAATCGGCAAGGTGAGGTATTGGGGCGTAACAAAAGGCGCTAGGTGTTGTCGAAGCGCTGACCTTTTTCCGAGGTTATGAGCGGCCGAAACAGTATTTCTGCTCTAAGCCTTATGTCGGTATTTAAAGGTCAGACTATAATTTTTTCTAGAAGACGTTATTTCGAGGTGGCATATGCGTTTATTTTCAGCCCTGATGTTTGTGGTGTTATCGCTATCAATGGCAGGTTGTAAGTTGCAACAGGTTAAAGGCGAAGTAGGTGGTGTGGAAGTGGAAGCTCAAACACAAGATAACAAGAAAGACAAAGACAGCGAGTTCTGCCCCCCTGGTCAAGCAAAGAAAGGTAAGTGCTAGGGCTTCATTCTTTGACCTGTCTGTAGAATCTACAAGAGCCTCTAATGGGGCTCTTTTCTTTTTCCCTAACTTCCGAACAGACTTCTGAATAAGGTATGCTTGCCCCAAACGGAAGTGAGTCAGAGTAACAGCGTGCATAAAGTTCTATTGGTTGAAGATGAACAGGGAATTGCGGATAACGTGATATACGCATTAACTCAGGAAGGGTTGGATGTGGAATGGCTGTCGTTAGGTCAGCCTGCGATAGCTCGTTGTCAGCAATCACAGGTGGATCTTGTGATTTTGGATGTGGGTTTACCTGATGTCTCCGGGTTCGAGGTGTGTAAATCCATCCGCAGTGTATCCAATGTACCTGTGATTTTTCTGACCGCCCGAGGGGATGAAATTGATCGTGTGGTTGGTTTGGAAATCGGCGGCGATGATTATGTGGTGAAGCCATTTAGCCCAAGGGAGCTGGCTGCGCGTGTTAAAGCCATTTTGAGACGCCAGTCGGGGTTACTCAATGTTTCGGCCGCTTCAACTGCTTCTGTGGAATCTGACGATTCCCAATCTTCAGTCCTCGTTCGTGGCCGTTTACGGTTGGATAGCCAGCTCAAACGTGTCTTCTATGATGATCAGATGCTGGACTTAACAGCCTATGAATACGGGATTTTGGAAGTGCTGATGCAACAACCCGAGCGAATCTATTCTCGTGAGTTGTTGATGGAAAAAGTCTGGCGTTCTCCGGAAGAGAGTTTTGACCGGGCTGTGGATACTCATATCAAAACGCTACGCGCAAAGCTCAAACAGGTGGATGAACAAGCAGATGTGATCAAAACGCATCGCGGGCTTGGATACAGTTTGAAGGCCGAGCAATGAGCCTGAATCTTCGTATTTTCCTGGCCAATTTTTCCATTCTCGGTGTCGCGACCTATTTGTTGCTCAACGTCTTTATCTCCGAATTGCGCCCGGGAATGCGTCAGACCACCGAAGATACCCTGGTCGATACGGCGAATCTGTTGGCCGAGGTGGTCAGTGAGGAATTTCAACAAGGTACATTTAATCAACAGAGCCAGCTTGAGGATCATAGTTTTGCCCGAAGCATTGATCGATTTCTTGCTCGCTCCTATCGAGCCAAGATTTTTTCGGTAGATAAAGAATCGAGTCAGCTGCGAATCTACATAACGGACGATCAGGGCAAGGTCGTTTATGACTCGACAGGTAAGGATCTCGGTGCAGACTATTCCCAATGGAATGATGTTTATCTGACATTGCGTGGTCAATACGGTGCCAGGAGCACCAAACTCGACCCGACTAACGAATTGAGTACGGTGATGCATGTGGCCGCACCGATTCAGAAAGACGGGCAGATCATTGGTTCGTTGACGGTGGCTAAGCCCAACCAAACGGTTCAACCCTTTATCGATCTTGCGCTGCTTAAAATTAAAACCACCAGTTTTTGGTTGATTGTGATTTCGATTGTGATCGGCGCTGTGTTCTCTTTCGGATTAACACGTTCTATTCGTAAGCTGGTGGACTATGCGGACTCCATCGCCAATGGCCGAAAAGTGCCAGTGCCGAAAGTGGGCGAAGTTGAGCTAACCAAGTTGGCGGATGCTATAGAAAACATGCGTGAACAGCTCGAAGGCAAAGCCTATGTTGAAAACTATGTGCATGGACTGACGCACGAATTAAAGAGTCCAGTTTCTGCCATTAAAGGTGCGGCAGAGTTGTTGTCTCCGACGATGAAAGACAGTGATTTCGAACGCTTTCAAAGCAATATTCTGGATGAGACTGATCGCATTGATGTACTGATCAATCGTCTGCTGGCGCTGGCAAGCCTTGAAAAGCGAGGGACGCTGGAAAATACAGAACCGGTATCTTTACCTGCCTTGGTTGAGGCTGTGGTCGAAAGCAAACGAGTCGCCCTTGAATCAAAAGACATGACGGTTGATGTATCGATCGATGCTGCGGGCGATGATGAAAGTGTGGTAGACGGTGATGCTTGTGTGGTGGATGGCGATGCGTTTCTTCTGTCTCAGGTGATCGATAACCTGCTACAAAATGCGCTGGAGTTTAGCCCTCAACAAAGTGTGATCAACATAAGTATTGCCACACTGTCCGATGGCTCCAGTCGTTTACAAATCATCGATCAAGGGCCGGGAATTCCAGACTATGCATTGCCCCGGGTCTTTGAACGTTTCTATTCGTTGAATCGCCCCGATACCCACAAAAAGAGCACAGGGCTTGGTTTGTGTTTTGTGAAAGAAATTGTGGAACTGCATCATGGGCACGTGGTGTTAGAAAATGACTCTGGCTCTGGCTGTGTGGCTCAAGTTACTTGGCCCAAGTGAGCCTGTCAGTCAGTGATGTGAACCTCACATAAACTCACACACATATAAAACACACTGTCACTTCACATTCACCTCATTTTGTCCCCACATTGGCGAGGTATCTTGGAAGTATCAAATACTTTCAGGAGATACCTCATGCAAAAAGCACTTGCCATTAAACTTTTGGTGATCGGTGTGATCGCCTTTGTTCTCTTAATTCCTCTGGGCTTAATTGCCGACAAAATCTACGAACGTAATCAGTACCTGCAATCCGCCAAAGACAGCGTGGCGCAAAGCTGGACCGGCGCTCAGGAATTGATGGGCCCGATTCTGGTGATTCCTTACATCGCCACGGATTACGTCGATGTATGGAATAAAGACGGATCACTGAAGCAAAAGAAAGAAGTTATCAAACAGAAGCAGGTCTTTATTAATCCTGAAACCTTGATAATAAAAAGTCAGGTGGAAAACGACATTCGCTATAAAGGGATTTATAAAGTCCCAGTGTATACCGCCGATTTTGATGTATCGGGGACGTTCGATGTCCAACGCATTCAGGATCAATTGCGCGACATTCAGGCTTCAGCCGATAAAGTAGAACTACTGCCTGCCTATTTGTTTTCTACCGTATCGGACCCAAGGGGCATTAACAGCATTCCGAGTTTACAGTGGCTAAATCAGGCGATTAAGTTCATGCCTGGAAGCATGTTCGAGAGAAATGAAGAGGGCATTCATGCCTTTGTTCCTGATTTCACGAATAACACCTTATCGGCCTTGGGTTTTAGTTATCAGGTGACTTTACGAGGGATGGAATCCTTGTCTTTCATACCAACCGGCATCGAAAGTCAGGTGTCTGTGGCATCGGATTGGCCGCACCCGGAGTTCACCGGGAAGTTTTTACCTGTACAGCACTCGATTTCAGAAGATGGGTATTCAGCCACTTGGAAAACCACATCCTTTGCAAACAACATCAGCGAAAAAGTGGTCGGTTGTGCCAAGGGGGAATGTTCGGGGCTGCTGTTCAGTGGTTTTGGCACCAAGCACATAGAAACGGTGGACGTGTATCAGCAGTCGGATCGGGCATTGAAATACGGCATTCTGTTTATTGGTTTGACCTTTATTTCCTTCTTCATTTTTGAGGTGGTTAAACGACTACCAATTCATGCGATTCAATACACCTTGGTGGGGTTTGCGAATGCAATTTTTTATCTGCTGTTAGTCTCTTTGTCTGAACATCTGGCTTTTGGGCTTTCTTATGCCATTGCGTCAGTGGCTTGCATCGCGTTGTTGATGTTCTATCTCAGCTATGTATTAAAAGGCGTGAAGTTATCCCTGTTGTACAGCGGTTTGTTGTCGGTGCTTTATCTATGCCTCTACATGATTATCAGCTCGGAAGATCTGGCGTTCTTGATGGGATCTTTGCTGACCTTTGTGATTCTGATTGTGGTGATGGTGGCGACTCGTAATATTGATTGGTATGACGTGGGTGATCGAGCCTCTGCCGTGTCGTTCGCTTCGAAAGGGGAGAAGGTGGAGTGATGATCATGCACTTTAAACGAAACGCCTGGATGGGGTTGGTGCTGATGATTGGTTTGATCGTTGGCACCTTGTACAAAGTCAATCAGGGACAAAGCTACTTTCTGGTGGATTGGCTTCAACAGCTTCCTAATGGTGACAAACTTGGTCATACCATCATCTTCGGTGTTTTGACCTTTGTATTGAACCTCACTTTACTGGGGAAGTCGGTTAAGCTGGGCGTGTCCATGAATCTGGCGCTGTTATTGGTTGGGCTGTTTGCGGTGATTGAAGAATTCAGCCAACTGTTCATTGTCAGCAGAAACTTTGATTTGTTGGATCTGGCGTGTGATGGCTTGGGGATGTGGATTTTTTATCGTCTGTCCAAACGGGTGTTGGCTGACGGCGATCCGTATTAGACATTCATGATTAGGAACAAAAAGAGCCTCGAAATGAGGCTCTTTTTATAGAAGAAAACTAGATTAAGCGGTTTTGGTTTTAGCCGCTTTTTCTTTTTGCTTCTTCTTATACTCTTTCAGTTTCTCTTCAAACTGATAGCTCAAGTTCATGATACGAGTCGCGGTGGTTGGCGATACGTCATAAACCACTTCAGCCAGAGAACCTAACGGAGTCGTTACTTTCTTCTGTTTTGTGATCAGGGATTTCAACACTAAGTCTGCTGCGCGTTCCGGAGACATGACCGGCAAGTAATCGTAGGACTTGGTTGGCGCAATCATCGGTGTACGTACCAATGGCATATAAACCGTAGTGATGTTGATGTTGTCTTGTGCCACTTCATTGGTCAGGCATCGGCTGAATGCATCAAGCGCAGATTTACTGGCAATGTACGCCGAGAAACGCGGTACGTTTGACTGACAACCGGCGGATGAAATATTGATGATGTGGCCTCTTTTGCGCTCACGCATCGAAGGCAAGAAACCAAGAATCAGCTGTAAACAACCGAAGTAGTTCAGATCCATAGTGCGCTGGAAGTCGTGCATACGATCATAGGCGTCATTCACTGAACGACGAATAGAACGACCGGCGTTGTTGATCAATACATCGATTGGGCCGTGTTCTTTCAGAACGGTTTCAACCAGTTCTTTACAGGCTTCGGTTGAGCTTAAGTTGCAGCTGTAGATATGTGCTGTGCCGCCCAACTCTTCAACTTCTTTCTTGGCGATTTCAAGGTTCTCAATACCACGAGCTACCAGAATCACAGTGCCGCCAGCTTCACCAATTTGACGTGCTACGGCTAATCCGATGCCGCTGCTTCCGCCAGTAATTAATGTCAGTTTCTTATTCAACACTTTAGGAAGGAATGGTTTACGAACGATACCAAGTGTTTCTGATAAAAGTGTTTCAAGAGCCATGTTTTAGTGTCCTTTTCTATAACCATCGCGAGGCGACATCGAAACTGCCTGATTGGATGTATTGTATATTTATGTTACCAACTGGTTACATAATGTAGGTGTTCAAAAAATGTTCGTCAATGTGATGTTACCTCTAAGTAACATTTTTGCGAGGCAGTTAGTGTTTAGAGTTATTGCTCAAGGGTATGATGCACAGTGTAGACGACGTAGATGGCAGCGGGTGATATGTCCCAGATTAAGAATAAAGAACAAACCAAGGTGAAAATTCTTTCTGCAGTTGGGGAAGTATTGGCGGAAGAAGGGTACCAAGCCCTGGGCGTAAATCGTATTGCCAAACAAGCGGGCGTTGCTAAGACATTGATCTACCGATATTTTGGTGGTCTTGAAGGGCTGATTCAGGCGTACGGTGAAACCGATAGCTTCTGGCCGTCGGTGGAGGAAATTCGTGGAATGCCAGAAGCCGAATTCAAGGCTCTGACTTTGCGAGAGCGTTGTCGAACCATCTTCAAAAATTTTCGTATTGCGCTAAAAAATCGTCCGCACACCGTTGCTATCTATGCCTGGGAAATGGTCGAAAACAATGAAATCACCAAAAGCCTGATCGCTTCTCGAACTCGTAGCTCATTGAATTTAGTCAGAGAAATGATGGGGCAAGATCACATTGAAATGACCGATTACGATCATGAGATCACAGCCATGTTAGGGGCGGCGTTGCTGCATCTTACCATTCGTGAGTCGCTGGATTCCCCGTTTGCCGGTTTGGATCTAAAAGAGCAAGCCACCTGGGATCGGTTTGACGGCGCGTTGGAAACCTTGTTCTCTGCCATTGAGGCGCTTTATAAATCTAAGAAAGAAAGTAAATCTAAAAAAGAAAATACGTTGAAGAAATCCAAGCCAGCTGAATGATTTCAAAGCCTGAGTGAATGATTTCAAAGGCGTAGTCTATTTGGTGGTGTGGATAAATACCCCATCCCAATTGATGCCTGGCGATTGCTTTTGATAGGTTCGAATTCTGTCCAGGTAGACTTTATATATGACTTTCGGACCGGACTGTTTCACTAATTGTTGAATGATCTGTAAGCACCCTTGCCAGTCTTGGGCACGGTATTTCAGAATCATCTCGTTAAAATCATGAACCTGTTGTATTTCCGAAGGCGACAGCAAGTCTTCGTAACCGATGGGTTCATAGATACTCACCGGACGATCTTTCCCTTTTACTTTTACCCGATCGATCTCCCGACAGACGATGCCACTTAATTGTCGTTGGGTGTCTTCTCCTATGATGGTGTAAATCCCATAACTCTTGGTGAGTCCTTCAAGGCGGGAGCCAAGGTTTACTGCATCCCCCAATACGGTGTAGGCCATGCGATATTCGGACCCCATGTTGCCAACGTCCATCATGCCGGTGTTGATGCCAATGCCTATTTCTAATTTGGGCCAATTTCTGGATTCGAAGCGTTTGTTGAGTCGTTCCAGTGCTTCGAGCATTTCTTCGGCGGCATGAATGGCATTGTGTCGGTGTCGATCATCAGGCAGAGGCGCACCCCAGAAGGCCATAATGGCATCGCCCATGTACTTATCAATGGTGCCGTTATGTTTGTGAATGATTTCCGTCATGGGGGTGAGGTATTCATTCATCAGTTTGGAAAGTTCTTTTGGCTCTAAATCTTCAGAAATGTGGGTAAAGCCCCGGATGTCGGTAAAGAGTACGGTCATTTCCCGACTTTCGCCGTTGAGCTCATAGCTTTCCGGCGCTTCTGCCATTCGGTTGACCAGTTCCTTAGGGATGTACTGACTGAAGAGTTTTGCCAAATGCCGTTTGGCTCGGGACTCCACAAAAAAGCCCCAACTGGTTTGAAAGGCTAACAAGGTAAAGATCAGTGCCAGTGGTGATATCAAGTTGATGACCAGTTGGTTGTGCCAGAGGTAGAGGTTGCCCACCGTATGGACAATGGCCAAGCAGGATAGGAGGCTAAGGTGCTTAAACGGGCTGGCCAACACCGGAGAAAAGATAATGATGAGTCCGATGATCAGTAGGGAGAGAAATTCGATGGCGAGGCTGTAGCTGGGGCGATAGAGAGTGGTTCCGTCCAGAATGCCTGCGATCAGGTTGGCGTGAACTTCCACTCCCGGATAGTTTTTTTGCAACGGGGTAGATCGTAGGTCCAGTAAGCCGGGCGCGGTGGTGCCGATCAGAATGATTTTATCTTTGAGTAAGGGAATCGGTTTTTCGGATAGAATTACGTCGGTGGCCGACACATAGGGATAACTTTCCTGACCACCACGATAGGGAACGTAAACATCGGAGAGCGCCCCCGTCGCGATATGTGTTTGGCCGAGATACACTCCTTCCACCGAGGCATAATCCTGTTCTTGCTTAATGTCCAACGACAATTTGGGATAGCCCTGATTGACGAGCACGGTACCAAGTGCGAGAGAAGGATAAACGCCGCCCTGATATTCTTGAACTAACGGGACTCGTCGATAGACCCCGTCTTTGTCGACTATCGGATTGTCGAAGAATCCTGATAACGCGGAGACTTGTTCAAAATCGGGTAGGTTGGCTGTGAAACCTTTTGGGGAAACTAATTGGAGTTTGTCCCGCATGGAGGGTGAGAGCCGTGTGTTAGCATCGGTTAAGCGATTAATCGTTTTGTCGGAGGATTGGTTAAAGACGTAGCCAAGGATAATGTGTCTGTCTTTGATCGCATTTCGAAACTGCTCATCAAAATTCAGCTGAGTCTGCCATTTTTTATGCATCGCTGGTGGAATGTAGGAGGCTAGATCTGATAAGACAGCCAGTCCGTCGGACGTATCGGGTTCGGCAAACACCATATCAAAGCTGACGCTTTTTACTTGATGTTCATCGATCAACTTATTCACCATTTTTGCGAGTAAGGTGCGCTTCCAGGGCCATTGGCCATGCTGCTGTAAACTCTTCTCATCCAGATCCACGATGACGATTCGATCATCCAGGGTATGTGGTGCGGTGCTGTTGAGCTTGACGTCATAAGCGAATCGTTCGAGTGCGTCCAGTAAGGTGAGCTGTAGAGTGCTTGACGCCTGGAGCAAGAAAATTAAGAGAATGGATAAACTAAGAACGATGCGTACCACTCGTTTGGTGGTGAGAGAGTTCAGTCGTTTGAACAGTAAGGATTTGGCGGTAGATACTGGCATAGTGCTATCCGGGCTCGCTTTCCTGTACTGTTAATGTCTGACAGGGTGAGAGTCGTTCCTTGAATAACTCATCAGTAGCCTCGTCTTGGTGAACTGTAACCCATCACAGAAGAAAACGGTGGTGCCCGCCCGGTGATGGCTTCAATCAGCATTAGCTCTTCATCACTGTGGTTTTTAAACGGCGCAGGAGTAATTAGTTTTCCGGTATGACCGTCGGCATGAATGTACCTTGGTGCGTCGTGGTGTTCTGAAATGATGGTTTCTTTGCTGTGTTGATCTTGCGTTGCCATGAGATTGACGTGGCCGTAGCAGGTACAGACGTAACTGACATCGGGGTCTGATTCTGTATAAACGCCTGTTCCCCGAATACCGATGGTGGCGGTGGAGGTTTTGATGGTATGACTTTCATTTGCCTGGCGTTGACCGAACACGGAAAGTAACTTCCCGGTGACCAGCCTCAAGCCTGTTTCAAGAATGGTTGTTTCGCCTTCTAACTGAAGTTGACTGTTTTCACGAAGGATGTGAGCGTCTTTGCCGACCACAAAAATCACAAAACTGTTGCTGCCCGTTTCTACGAGCGATTGTGCCGAGATGAAAGTGGATTTATCCGCCAATTGGCCATCAACGTAGACTTCGCCGTCCATGTCATAGATGGACTGGCCTGGTGGTAACTCTTCCGGAATATTACCAAAGGCATGAACCAGCGGGGCTAAAATGTTGCTTGCGCCCAAGGCAACATAACCGCCGGTGAGTAATGAGGCGCGAATGAAATCTCGTCGAAGAAAGCGTTTATCCATACATTAATTCCTACAGGCTATTACTCATGTATAGCACAAGGATGGCTAATGTATTGTTCCTTCAATGGATTTACTTGTTCTAGGGGCTTATTCAGCAGTGCCTAGTGATCAGGCCTGTTTCTTTAACATTAAACCTGCGCGCTGTCCTGCCGGGACTTTGCTGTTGGGGAAGACAATGTATTGGGTGTCTTTTCCAACGCGATATTCTTGTTGATCGTCTTTCCAGATCACACTGTCGGTTTCAAAGGGCGTGAAGTTCCAGACGTCTTCTGCAATGTTCAATTCAAAGCTGTCGCCGGTGTTGATGATTTCATGACAGACTTCGAAGAGGTCGACAGATTGCGCCTGCTCTTCTTCAATGCAGGATTCCCGGCCTTCTAAGAGCAGGCAAATCAATGAATGAATGCCTTGATAGCGGCTCAGTTCGTTTTTGCCAAAGGGTTTTACGCTACCAAGTTCAATGGTAAAACTTTCTGCCCCGTATTTTACCGAGGTCAGAGCTGAGAAGGTGCCTGCCGGTGTGGCTTGTAACAATACGGTATGCACATCCGCTGCACACATGAAGGCAATTTGTTGACGTGGTGGCTGGCGATTCGGGACATAAGGGTAGAGTGCAAACTTCTCGCGGTGTGAGCCTCGAATAGCCGTGTGTAAATCGTAATGCAGAATATTAGGGGCACTGCTTTCGTCAGTTGAATGTGTCGGCTGATCTAGCGTGTGGGCGTTCAAAAACTGCTCGACCCAGCTTTCCAGTTCCTTAGCGCGTGCTGTTTCCAGATTTTGTGCCTTGCCTTTCTGAGCATGTTTGCCCAGAAACAAACGATTCAGGTTTTCTTCCACAAAGCGTTCGCCAATTCGCATGGCAGGTGGATTCCCTAACAAGAACAAGGTCGGGCGTTTGATCTGAACCTTCCCGGAAAAGACATCGTTGATGATGTGATTGCATACTTCAATCGGTGCCGTTTCATTACCGTGGATGGCAGAAGAGAAGATTAGTATCCGGTCATCAATACGGGTCTTGGGCTCAAAGCTCAGTGCGCCTAAACCAAGCCGGGTAACGCGCGTGCCATCATCCAGTATTGTCTGATTCGCCGGAGGTGGGGGCGTTAGATCATTCAGAGTTTCAGCGAGAAAATCTTGATTCGGAGCGAAGAAGGCTTGAGTCATCTCGTTCACCTGTTCTGAGTGGGATGCTGGATGGTCGTTTTCTATGGAAGAGCCTGGCTTGGTAGTATCAGAACCTGTTGTGTTAGGTTCGGTCATGTCAGGCCCGATAGTGTCTTACACAGTGGTAAGTATCGGGCCTGATACACGCTTGTTAAGAAAGCGGTCGTAAATGCGCCAACATCTTTTTCTCAAGGTATTTGAAGGTATAGATGAGGCAGAAGGTCATGCATAGGTAGATTAAAGCCACAAAGGTGTAAGCCTCAAACGGTGCATAGTGTTGAGCATAGACATCACGGGCAGCACCCGTCAGGTCAACAATGGTCACAACACTGGCGATGGCGCTGGCATGCAGCATAAAAATCACTTCATTACCGTATGCCGGTAAGGCTCTGCGGAAGGCGCTCGGCAGTACAATGCGTTGTGTCATTTTCCACCAAGACATGCCATAGGCTTTGGCGGCTTCGATTTCACCTTTCGGGGTTGCAACCAATGCGCCTCGTAAAATTTCCGTGGTATAAGCTGCGGTGTTCAGAACGAAGGCTAACAAACATGGGTAGAAGGCTTCTTTAACTACCGGCCAGAACATTGAATCCTGAATACCTTCAATAAACACCACACCGTAATAGATAATATAAAGTTGAATCAGTAACGGTGTGCCTCGGAATATGTAGGTGTACAACCAGATTGGTCTAGAAATCCAAGGGTTGTCAGAGGTTCTCATCAACGCCAGTGGAATCGACAGTACGGCGCCTACCACCAGAGACAAGAAGACTAACTGAACCGTCATTACAAACCCATCCCAATAGTGAAGCAGGGTTTGCATGTGGAAGATTTCGTTTTGATTGATCAGTGCGATTAAACTTTCCATCAATAATTACCCCTTAATCACACCAGCGCTGTAGCGAATTTCCAGTTTCTTGATAAACCACTCTGATATAGCCGTTAACGTCAGATAGACCGCTGCAACCGGAATAAAGAAAGTAAACGGTTCATGCACCGCTTTTGCCGCTTCTGATGCCAATCGCACCATGTCTGCCAAGCCGATGATGGATACCAAAGCCGTGGTTTTTAGCAGAACCATCCAGTTGTTGCCTAAGCCTGGTAAGGCATGACGCATCATCTGTGGAAACATAATGCGTTTGAAAATTTGGACATTACTCATTCCGTAAGCTTTTCCTGCTTCGATTTGTCCGTTTTCAACGGATTGGAAGGCTCCACGGAAGGTTTCAGACATGTAAGCACCAAAGATAAAGCCAATGGTTACCACACCTGCAATAAATTCATTGATGTTAAAAAACACATCGATTTCGTATGTTTCATACAGCCAGTCAGTGAAATTATTCATTATCACCTGACCGCCAAAGAAGATAAGCAGCATCAGCACCAAATCGGGTACGCCACGAATAAGGGTGGTGTAGGCCGTTGCTATGGCATTAGCAATTCTGTTGTTAGAGATTTTGGCAATGGCTCCCATTAAACCGAGTACTACGGCTAGAAATAACGAAAGAAAAGCAATCTCGATGGTAAGGATTGCGCCGTAAAATATCGAAGGGCCGTAGCCGTGAAAATCAATCATAATGCTTCGCTGTCTTGGCTGAGTTTAAAAACGTTCAAGGACAAAGTAAGAGAGCTACCTGGGTAGCTCTCACTTTTGCACTTACATCTTGATGTTGTAAGAGAAGTATTTCTTCATGATCTTGTCGTAAGTGCCGTTGTCTTTCACGGCCTTTAACGCAGCATTGAACTTGTCAGCTAGGTCTTTGTCGCGCTTACGCATCGCAACACCAACACCATCACCTAGTTGGATAGTGTCGCTGATTGAATCGAAGCCATCTTGTTTCATGATGGTTGACTCACCCACTGGGTAGTCAAGGAATACAAGATCCAGACGACCACCTTGTAGATCTAATACAAGGTCATCAGCGGTTGTGTAACGCTTAACATCAACTACGTCACCGAAGTTTTTCGTAACGTATTTATCCTGAATGGTACCGCGCTGCACACCTACGCTCTTACCTTTAAGTGCATCTTTACTTGATACATCAAGGCTCTTTGAGCTGTCAGGACCAAACCAAGAGGATGGGGTGTTGTAGTATGGCTCAGAGAACAATACTTTCTTTTTACGGTCTTCATTGATCGACATTGAAGAGAAAATAGCGTCGTATTTACGAGCTAACAGGCCTGGGATGATGCCGTCCCATGCTTGAATTACCCACTCACACTTCATCTGCATTTCAGCACATACTGCGTTACCCAGATCGATCTCAAAACCGGTTAGAGAACCGTCTGGCGCTTTGTATTCAAATGGCTCGTAAGGTACGTCTACTGCTAGACGAAGTTCCGTGTACTCTTTCGCAGCGGCAAAACCGCTAGTTAGTGCTAGTCCGCAAGCCAAAGCTGCTGCAACAATTTTTTTCATAACCGTAATCCTCGTTATGTGGTTCCTTTCAAAAGGTTTATAGCTTTTTAATAGTCTATAGTTTTATAAAGTGTGCTTCTTTCGGGCACCTTAGTATTTCGGAGCTAAGAATTGCTTCATTCGCTCTGAATCCGGGTTTTCAAAGACCTTCTGTGGTGATCCTTGTTCTTCAATTTTTCCTTGGTGAAGGAAGATCACCTTGTTCGAAACGTCTCGGGCGAAGGCCATCTCGTGGGTTACCACAATCATGGTGCGACCTTCTTCTGCAAGGCTTCTCATTACCTTCAAAACTTCGCCTACCAACTCTGGGTCGAGTGCAGACGTAGGTTCATCAAATAACATCACTTCCGGTTCCATTGCCAACGCACGGGCAATCGCAGCACGTTGCTGTTGACCACCGGACATTTGAGACGGGTAGTAATCACGACGCTCGTAAATGCCTACTTTATCAAGCAGCTCTTTGGCGTGTTCCATTGCTTCTTTTTTGGATTTGCCAAGTACATTGATGGGCGCTTCGATGATGTTTTCCATCACCGTCATGTGTGACCAGAGGTTGAATCCTTGGAATACCATAGACAGGCGGGAACGCATTGCTTCCACCTGCTTATTATTGGCAGGAACTCGAATACCCTGTTTGTCGGTTTTGAAGTCGATGTTTTCACCGTGAACAATGATGTCACCAGAGGTGGGTGTTTCAAGCAGGTTGATACATCTTAGAAAGGTACTTTTACCAGAGCCTGAGGAACCGATCATCGAGATCACGTCACCTTTTTCAGCTTCTAGTGAGATGCCCTTAAGTACTTCCAGGTCATTGAAGGTTTTATGGATATCCTTCACGACGAGGGGAGTAGCTTCTCCCATTGTAATTCTCCCAATAAAGAGGGTTTGTTAGAAAAGTTAAGAACCGAATGTTCCAATCGTCAATGTACGAAAGAAAATATAGCTGCTAACCGCAAACTTTATGCCATTGGATACAGGCGTTGTGGAACAATAAGAATAAGGATCTACTCGTCGTGTACTTCTGCAAGAACGAGTTTGGCAACTGGGGACGGCTGAGATAACAACACTGCAGGTGGATACTTGCAGACTGAGATAAGGACTGTGTCAATATCAAGTTGAGTTGTTTTCAGCATAAAAAGGCACTGTGTTGTTTTTCTTAAAGCCAGCTCCAACATCATGTGGTGGGCTAGCGTCAGTTTGAGACATTCTGTAGTGGATATTTTCGAAAATCAATACTTTTTACGTAACTCAAATTTTATGTTTTATTCATTAAAAGTAAACGAAATCTCTAATTGCTTGAAATAAAACATAAAAATTGAATCGTTCTCATTATAAAACGAAGCGTCTTACTTGCTCTCCAAGGTCGGATGAGACCTCTTTCAGGCCTTTTGTGTAACTTGAAACTGAGGTTACGGCGGTACGATTTTCTTCCGCAAGGCTGCCAATAGTGCGAATATTTTGACCAATTTGTTCACTTTCTTGGGCTTGTTTATTGACCACATCCGTCAGAATTTCAAGTTGCTCTAAGGATGCCTGTGAACCGGATTTTAATTGCATAAGTGGTTCTACCATGTCCTCAATAAGTTGCACACCGGCTTCCATTTCCTGACGACCTGCACCAATTTGTTCTACTGCTTTTTGCGTACCTGAATCAATAGCATCGATAACGTCATTGATCTCTGTGGTGGCCTGCGCGGTTCTGTTTGCCAGGTTTCTCACTTCATCGGCAACTACGGCAAAGCCTCGACCTTGTTCTCCTGCTCGGGCCGCTTCAATGGCCGCGTTAAGAGCCAGCAGATTGGTTTGTTCTGCAATGTCTTTGATGGAGGTAACCATGTCTCTGACAGAGATGGCCTGGTTACGTAGACCTTCTACCGAGTCGGCGGAGCGATTAATGGTGTCTGCAATTTTGGTAAACTCTTTAGAAGCCGATGTGATTCTGTGACTGCCTTCGGACGCCAAATCTCTAGCCAATTCAGCTTGATGTTTTGCCTCGGTGGCGGTATTGGCTGCCTGGATATTTTCCTCAACAAAACTTTGAATAACGTCGGTAATTTTAACTGCTGCGGTGGTTTGATTATTTGAGGCCTTAACTACCGCTTGAACGGGTTCGTTCAGGTGGCCTGCAGAGTCTTCTACATTGATGGCGGAGGACTGTATAGAAGCTATTAAGCTGCCCAGCCCATTTGTGATCTCCTGAAATGCGGTTAATAGCTCGCCAATTTCATCGTGTCGTTGATGCTGGGAGGAGTTTCTGAAATCACCATTAGCAATGTTCTTTGCAATTCCAACGGCATTTAATAATGGTGGGACAATGCTTTTACTGGTGATAGCGGCCAGCAAAATTCCCAGAATAATGGCTGCTACAGATAAAATGGCCATTAATGCCAGCAAGTTACTGCTGTGAGCTTCGGCTTCTTTATGTTTCGAAAGCATGTCGGCTTGCTTCATTTTAAGTAGCGACTTTATATCTGTTAGTAGTTCATTTAATGCTGGTTTGGTGTGTTGGTTGAATTGTTTAATGGCAGCTTCTGCATCAAGTTCTACCAAGTCTACCGTGTCCAAGAAAGCTGTTTGATAAGCTTTGTGGTGTCTAGTAATGTCCGAGATTAAGTTATCCATGCCCTGTGGATCTTGCTCTTTCAGGGCTGTGATTAGCTCTGTAACGCGCTGATTGTGTTGGTCCATTTCTTTATAGAGGGCGATGCGTTCGTTTCTGTCCGGGTTGGGTAATATTTGAAGTAAGTTCAGTGCGGCAGCCTCTGCTTCAATGTTAATCTCACTGGCAAAAAGCACATCCGACACATCTTGTTCGACAAACCGTTCAGAGGATTTCGACAGTCGAGTCATCCCGAGGTAAGCAATAATAGAAATGCTGATTAACAGAGTCAGTATGATTGAAAAGCAAAGGGATAGACGGGTTTTAATCGGAAGATTCTGAAATCGCATAGGAATAGCTCTTCTTTATACTTATCTGAATAATGTATTAGTTAGTAAAGGACATAGAATATTGAATATAGTGCAGAGTAATGGGTGTATCGGCCATGTGCGTAACTTCATTATCCCTGTTTCAATCAGAGGTCAGTAAAAGAATAGATGGCTCTATTGGAAAGGGATAGGAAAATCCAGAAGCGTTGATGTCGTGGATTTTCCTATTATGAGAGTTTCAAAAGACTGTAGGGGTCAAATATCGACTTTTAAATGCGGGCCTATCCAGCTGTTTACCCGCTTCAAATCAAGATGAGTTGCAGACGGGCTGGTAAGAATCTCAAGGATGATTTCTATTTCGAAATCGCGGATAGCACCTTGATCAGAAAGGTGGATAAGTTGTATCTCAAGTTCGTCCAGTGAACTGATGTACTGTTGGTGAAACTCATCGAATACAGGACGAACCAAATCCGATGTTTGGAGTTGGGCAGTATTCATTTTTTCATCCCTTATAAATTAGTAGGTTAACTCAACTATCTCATGTTGCGTATAAATACCAAATATAATTGGTACTCTAATACTATACAAATATTGAGTGAATTTTGACCAATAAGTTCAGATGAAAGGCAGTATATTTCGATAATTAGATCTAAGGCAGACAAAGGAAGGGGAGGGATTTCATTCCTTTGTCTGAGATGGGATGAGGTTTACAGGTTCCCTAGATACCACTGATTAATATCAGCACCCCAAAGAAATGCGATAAAACCGGCGATGATCAAACTCGGCCCAAACGCGAAAGGTTTATTCTCTCCTGAGCGGAAAATTTGAGCCAGTCCAAAACATAATCCGACAACAGAAGAAATGATGATAATCTGTGGAAGCATCATCCAGCCACACCAGGCTCCCAAGGCTCCTAGCAGTTTAAAATCACCATATCCCATGCCTTCCTTTCCTGTTACTAGCTTGAAAATCCAGTAAACGCTCCATAGGCTTAAATACCCAAATATTGCGCCATAGAGGGCAGAGGATAAATCAATAAACAAACCTTGTGAGTTTGCGATTAATCCCAACCAGAGCAAAGGCAGGGTAATGTTGTCAGGCAGTAGTTGCTCATCATAATCAATGAAGAACAGAGCTATCAGCATCCAGATAAAGAATATTGCAAACAAACCCGTCCAGTTAGCGCCAAATTGAAACACCATCAGTCCGGTTAACACACCAGTTAACGCTTCTATGGCTGGATAACGGAGGGATATTGGAGTTTTACAATTGCTGCACTTGCCACGTAAAAAGAGGTAGCTGAGTACAGGTATATTTTCCCAGGGCTTGATCTTATGACCACACTTTGGACAGGTGGAGTTCGGTTTGACGAGGTTAAAAGGCTCTTTCGGCTCAGAGGCTTCAGGTGTGTCTAATTCTAAAAAAACGGTGCACTCCGAACGCCATTGACGTTTAAGCATTTCAGGTACACGGTAAATAACGACATTTAAAAAGCTGCCAACTAATAGGCCTAATATCACAGAAAAGGCGAGCAACTGCTCGCCTGAAAATTGATTTAAATACAATGTATTACTCTCTTTTTAAGGTTTACATAACTGCTTTGCCGAGTTGGAAGATCGGTAAGTACATGGCAACAATAAGACCACCAACAAGTACACCTAAAACGGCCATAATAATTGGTTCCATAAGGCTTGTTAATCCATCTACTGAATTATCTACTTCTGTTTCATAATGGGTTGCTACTTTGTCTAGCATTTCATCAAGTGCGCCAGACTCTTCACCGATAGCAACCATTTGTAATGCCATCGGAGGGAATAGACCGGTTTGTTTCATACTTGTGTTGAGCTGAATACCAGAGGAAACATCCTCTTTAATGCCGTGTACTGCTTTAGAAAAAACTACATTGCCTGTGGCTCCTGCTACAGATTCAAGAGCTTCAACCAAAGGAACCCCGGCTGCAAATGTGGTTGAGAGGGTTCGACAGTATCGAGCAACGGCAGACTGATAGATAATACTGCCAATAATGGGCGCTTTTAGCATCATTTTATCAAGGGTATTTTTAGCCTTTGTGGATCGCTTCACTATCTGAGATAGAGAGAAAACAAGTCCTGCTATGCCTAAGAATATTAAGAGCCACCACTCCTGCATGAATTCTGATATATGAATCACAAACTGTGTAAAAGCTGGCAGTTCTGCTCCAAAGCCAGCAAAGACTTCCTCAAATTGTGGTACCACTTTTACCAATAAGATAGCTGTTACAATGAATGCAATTACTACTACTGCAATTGGATAGTTCATTGCTTTTTTAATTTTAGACTTAAGAGCTTCGGTTTTTTCTTTGTATTGAGCAATCCGGTCTAGCATAGTTTCCAGAGCACCTGATTGTTCCCCGGATTCTACTAGGTTGCAGAACAAATCATCAAAATAGAGGGGGTGCTGTCGTATTGCGTACGCAAAACTGCTACCACCTTCAACTTCTGTTTTAATTTTTAGAACCAGATCTCTCATATTCGCATTCTGAAGGCCATCTGCAACAATATCAAAAGACTGAACTAGGGGGACACCTGCTTTCATCATAGTTGCGAGTTGTCGGGTGAAAATGGCAACATCCATAGGTTTGATTGCTTTTCCCTTACCTCCAAATAAAGGCGCTTTTTCTTGAGTAACTTTAGTTGGGTTGATCCCTTGAGAGCGAAGTTGTGTTTTTACAAGGGCGACAGATAATCCTGTTAACTCACCCTTTGCGACCTTACCAGAGCGATCTTTCCCTTCCCAAATATAGTTTTTCTTTTCTTGTTGTTTTTTTGCCATAAGACGTCTCGTTTATCTTATATTGCGTATTTAATGAGAGGACGTAACCCGGTTGGCTTCTTCAAGGCTGGTTACTCCTTGCATGACTTTTTTAAGACTAGAGCGCCTAAGGTCATCAAAACCTTCTTTTTTACAGGCTTCTGCAATTTGAATCGAATTTCCGCCTTCCATAATGATTTTCGAGATCAGTGGTGTCACTTTAACCACTTCATAGATACCGACACGGCCTTTATATCCCTTATTGCACTTATCACATCCTACTGGTTGGTATAATTTGAAGTCAGTAGAAATATCATCTTCTGTAAATCCTTCTTCCAGTAAAACTTCTTTAGGGACATCTAATGTTGTTTTACAGTTGGAACATAAACGTCTGCCTAGACGTTGTGCAATAATTAGATTAACAGATGTAGCTAGATTGAATGCAGGTACTCCCATGTTAATCATACGAGTAAGGGTTTCAGGTGCGCTATTAGTGTGAAGGGTGGACATCACCATGTGACCCGTCTGAGCTGCTTTGATAGCAATTTCAGCGGTTTCAAGATCGCGAATCTCTCCAACCATGATGATGTCAGGGTCTTGTCTTAAGAAAGAACGCAAGGCTTCAGCAAATGTTAGTCCTACTTTATTGTTTACATTACACTGATTAATGCCTTCGAGGTTAATTTCAACAGGGTCTTCTGCCGTCGAAATGTTTCGTTCCTGCGTGTTGAGAATATTTAATCCTGTATAAAGGGACACTGTCTTTCCGGATCCTGTTGGGCCGGTTACTAAAATCATACCTTGAGGTTGTTCTAAGGCACTCATATACATGTCTTTTTGATCTTCTTCGTATCCTAGTGCGTCAATGCCCATTTGAGCGGAACTTGAATCAAGAATTCGCAGAACAATCTTTTCCCCAAAAAGACAAGGAAGTGTATTAACCCGAAAGTCTATAGACTTTGTTTTTGATATCTTTAGTTTAATTCGGCCGTCTTGGGGAACACGTCTTTCTGCAATGTCCATTTTTGACATTACTTTTAAGCGAGCAGATATTTTTCCTGCTATTTGATTTGGAGGCGAGGATACTTCATGTAAGACCCCATCAGTTCTAAACCGAACACGATAGCGTTTCTCATAGGGTTCAAAGTGTAGGTCTGAAGCACCAGTTTTTATTGCTGTTAAGAGCATTTTGTTGATGAACTTTACAACGGGAGCATCGTCTACTTCTGTTTGAGTAACATCTTGTTCTTCATCTTCCGTAGGTTCTAATTCAAAATCGCTAAATTCATCGTCTCCATCATTCGAACCTAATGCAGATAAATCCTTGGAGCTTAGGTAGCCGTCTATGAGAGATTTTAGTTTATCTGCTTCTGAAAGAACTGCTTCAACAGTCAAACCGGTAGTAAACTTAATTTCATCCAACGCTGTGATGTTAGTAGGATCGGAAACAGCAATAAAGAGTGTTTTTCCTCGTCTTTGGAGGGGAAGTACATTGTGTTTTTGTATCAGAGTGTCTTTGATTATATCTTTAGGAATCACATCTTTATTGTAGGAACTTAAATCAAAAACAGGAATGCCAAATTCTTCACTTGCAGATACAACAATATCTTGAGGTGAAGCAAGTTGATTGTTCACTAGATATTGAATAAGTGATATGCCTTGTTCGTTTGCCCCTCTAGTGGCTGAATGGGCTAATTCTTTGGATATAATCTGGTCTTCACAGAATCGTTTGGCTAGACCACTTAACTTGAAGGTATCCATTACTTAATCCGTCTACTAAACTAATGACTTACTATAGAGTTAAATGGTTGATTTGTCAGTAAGTCTGAGCTCGCTGTAAACCAATTGTAGCTAAGTAATTCAAGGTGTGCTTGTATGATGTTTTAAAGACCTAGATCTTCTTGGTTGCTGATGCTGAAATACTTGTATCTGCTGTTTTGTATACTTTTGCTGTATAACAGTCAGCTATCGATCCACCAGAACATGCAGCTACTACATAGGTGAAATCGTCACCGCCGTCTCCTGGTTTAAACCCTAGCTGAGTTTCAAATGTACCTGATTTGCCTACTTGTGTTCCACTAACAAAGGTATTGTTGTTTAGGTGGTATGCATTCAGGAATAGTTCCAATTGGTCTAGATGTTGTCTTGCAACTGAAGTTTCTGCATCAATAATGTATTGACGATAAGACGGTACTGCTACAGCTGATATTATTCCAATTATCGCAACAGTAATCATTAGCTCAACAATTGTGAAGCCTTTGGATATCTTGTTCATGGGGGGGCTCAATTTGGAGTTAAAATTAAAATATCATTAAATAGAATAGTTCAAAATATTGCTTTAGGGGAGGTTTTTTTCTTTACAAATCATTAGACTGTGTTTCAGCTTGTATCGATTTTAGATTTTGGAAGTCTTAGATGAAAAAAAGAAGTTATTCATATTTTGTACTTTTACTTTTCGGCGTGCTGTTTCTTCTTGGGTCTGTGTGGACGATCTATCTTACTTCGTATAAAAATGTATTTGTAACAAATGACTACGACTTGAAGCGTTTTCTTCTGCTTTTCTTTGTTTTTATATCTTCTGTGTTGATGCTTTTTGTTAAGAAACTGACGGTTATTCGGTTGCCTATTGAGAGTTGTTTGGCAATTTTATGCTTTTTTATTCTAGGGGGAGTCTCTTCTATTTTTAATGAAAATGCTTACTGGGGGGTGATAGATCTTTCTAATTACTTTTTGTTGTTGGTGGTATTTTATGTTCTATCTATATGTTGTAACGAGTTTTCGATGGAGGCCATCTACACTGCTTTATATTGGTTGGTTTTAGTATTTTCTTTGTTTCTTTTTGTCCAGTTTTTCTTAAATCTACTATTTAATCTGATAGATGGTAACAAACCAAATATTCATCATCTGATATCTGGATTTATTAATGCTCGTTTTTTAAATCAGATACAAGTTATCTTGATGCCTTTTTTATTCTTGCCTATAGCTCTTAAAAATCTCAAAGGATATAGTCGAATTAGTATATTTTTTATTGCCTTTCATTGGATGGTGTTGTTTCAGACTGAGGCTAGAGGTGCTTTACTTTGTTTGGTTTTGTCGTTTTGTATTGTGTTGTTTCAGGTTGAGAAAAAACTCAGAAGTAACATGTTCTGTTTGATCTTAAAGACATTATTAATTGGTATAGGACTTTGGTTGTTTTTTATTGTGGCTTTGCCTTGGTTTTTTACCGGAGAGTCCATTGGAACTTTTCGAACTTCAAGTTCTGGTCGCATTGAAATGTGGACTTTTGTTTTAAATGAATTTTATGACGCTTTATTACTTGGTTATGGACCAATGAGCTATGCGTATGCAGAAGGGAAGCCTGTTGGAAATGCCCATCCTCATAACTTTCTTATGCAGTTATTGTATGAGCATGGTGTTTTGATTTTTGGAGTGTTTATTTGTTGGGGCGGTTTTTTGTTATGGTCTGAGTTAGTAAGAATAAAGGAGAAAATATTAAGTCATTCTCAAATATTAAATTTTGTTGCTATTTGGGCTGCGATAGGATACTCATTTCTAAGTGGGGTCTTTGTTATGCCATTTTCTCAATTGGCTTTTGTCTTGGTTTTGGCTGTTAGAATTAGATCGGAAAAAACTATCCAGCTGAAATTGCTATGGCGGCTATTATTGATTGGCTTGGTAATATTTTGTTGTTTTATTATTACTTCTTCTTATCTGCCTATGGAGGAGTGGCAAAAAATTTATCCAAGAATATGGGTGAATTCCTTTCAAGCTTTTCACCGTTAGCTGGATGTGCCTGCTCCGTCTCGACATTGTTCAGTGGATGCTCCATTCGTATCAATTGAAATAGCTTGATAAGATACCCCCCCACTTAGAGTAAGAATTGCGCTTACTTTACAAGGTCCATCGGTCCATTCAAGTGTTGCAGGGGCATCTTTTGCTATGGTTCCTCCATTGGCTGTTTCTACTAGGTCTACAGTATTTGTGATCAAAGTATTTAGATCGTCACAGCCTATACCTGTTTGAATGCATGTCTGAGCTGTCCCTGAGATACTATTAATTCCTTTCATTGCTGCACCTGCATGAGAATTTGCAACATATTGCTTGTATGCTGGAATTGCAACTGAAGCCAAGATCCCAATGATAGCTACCACGATCATTAACTCTATCAATGTGAAACCATTATTTGATTTGCTGTTCATGGAAAGACCTCCTAACTTCGTTTGTGAAAAAAAGAAGCCCACATATAGTGGGCTTTCAATTGTTCTTGTAAAATCAGTAGAGCTATTAACTACCGATTGCTACGTTACCTGCACCTTCTGCACACTGTGCGTCCGACGCAGCTGCTGTATCTTGAGATAACGCGGAGAAGCTAACAACACCTAAGTTGGTTAGGTTGGCAAATACTTTACAAACGCCTGTGTCCCAAGAAACTTTAAACGCGGTATCTTTGGCGACGGTACCTGACTCGAGAGTGGTTTCAGTGGTGTTTGTAATTTCAGTGCCAAGTTCTGTACAGCCAAAACCTGTTTGAATACAAGTCTGGGCTTTTTGTACGAAGCCATTTACGCCTTTCATACCTGCACCACCTTCTGCGGTAGATACATAGTCTTTATAAGCAGGGATTGCTACTGCTGCTAGGATACCGATGATCGCAACTACGATCATTAATTCAATTAGAGTGAAACCAGCTTGTGCTTGATTCTTAGTCATTTTTTTTTCCTCATAGGAAATGATTGAGAGTTTTGTCCGTTTTGGATATCTGGACTAAAGCTCTGATTGTGCCAAAACTTTAAAATTGTTAAAAATCATGTTGTTATGGCTTTTTTGAGTGTTGGTTCTTTTGTGGAGGTTTATTTTAAGGTGACGCAAAGTGTCACCTTGTGACAAGAAGGGTTAGGGTGGATTACAACTCCACAAACCGCATCGATAGATCCAGCGCCTTAACATCTTTCGTTAGCGCACCTATCGAGATGTAATCGACGCCGGTTTCAGCTTTGGCTCTTAACGTTTCTTTAGTTATACCACCGGATGCTTCCAGTTTTGCCTTACTATTGTGTTGCGTTTTGTTGATTTCAACCGCTTTGACGAGATCTGCGTTGCTAAAATTATCAAGCATGATGATGTCTGCACCGGCTTCAAGTGCTTGATCAAACTCTTCGAAGGTTTCCACTTCTACTTCCACTGGTTTTCCAGGTGCGATTTGATGGGCTTTTTCCACGGCTTGTTTGATTCCACCGGCTGCGGCGATGTGATTTTCTTTGATCAGGAACGCATCGTAGAGACCAATTCTGTGGTTATCACATCCGCCGATTTTAACGGCGTATTTTTGAGCTAAACGGAAGCCAGGCAGGGTTTTACGGGTATCAAGTAAAGTTACCGATGTACCTTCCACAAGTTGTGCGTATTCATAAGCTTTTGTTGCAGTGGCAGATAGCGTCTGTAAGAAGTTAAGAGCACAGCGTTCACCGGTAAGAAGTGATCGAGCAGAGCCTTTCAGTTCAAATAATAAAGAGTCGCCAAGAATGTGGTCGCCGTCTTGTTTGTGCCAGATGACTTCCACTTTTGGATCAAACTGTTTGAATACTTCGTTGACCCAGGCTTGGCCGCATAAAATGCCATCTTCACGGGTAATGACTTTTGCATACCCTTGACGATCTTCCGGGATGAGTTGAGCGGTAATGTCTCCTTCTCCGATGTCTTCCGCTAACGCCAGTTTTACAGAAAGCTCGATGTTGTTGATCAATTCAGGAGATAGTGAAGTCATATTGGTCTCAATTTGTCTAAAATTTAACAAGGAAGTCAGATGTAGCCGGCTTTGGGTCACCTTTGACAAGCTATTGTAATAGCTTTGCGTATTCTGAGTAACCGTCAATTTTTTATCGTAAAGATACGTAAAAACGTGACATAAATCTGAATTTTTAAGGTATTGTACGACTAAACTCCATTTGTATATAAATGCAGTACCTTAGTATCAGTCATTCCAAGGCTGGAATTTCATCAATTTTGCTGAAAATCTCTTAGTAAGCTTTCTATTGGAGAAGAACATGAGCCCACAAGATAAAGTGGTTTCAATTAACCCAGGTGTTACGACAAATGTTAAGGGTTTGTCTGTGCCGGTTAAAGCGTATAGCGATTTAGCTCAGAAAGAGCTGAAACTGCTTTTGCGCGCGATGTTCGATAGCGCTGATGACACTTTGTTTAAGTTGTCGGATAAAGCTTCTTCAAATGAGCAGCAAGAGCGCTATTTTAACGCGATGCGTGCAGTACGCTTAAAACGACGTCAGATGGAAACGAAATTCTTTGAAGGATTCCGTAAGTCGTTTGATGATTTGGCATCGGGTGTTTCTGTCGCCGCACGTCAGCAAGATAAAGTGTCGATGGAAAGTCTTTCTCTGGTTCAGAACGATGAGCTGGAAGAGCGTGTTGCCCTTGAAACTATGTCGAATAAGGCAACGTCAGCAAATAAGACCACACTAAGCTACCTGAATAAACGCATTGGCTATTTGTTAAGCAGAGAAGACATGGTCGAGGCGGATAATCCAACCGCGCCGATCAATCTATGCGATTACTTTGCTGATTGCATTCATTTACTTGAACTGGAAATTGAAGCGCGTTTAATCGTGTACAAATTATTTGATCAGTTTGTGTTATCAAAACTGTCTGATTTGTACGAGGCGCTGGATACGCTGTTAGTGACGCATGGTGCGTTGCCTGATTTGACGCCGAAGAAACGTCAAACGTCTTCGACTACATCGAATGGCACTCCGGCCCAAGGAAATGGCGGTTACGGAAATGTTGCTATGGGTGGGGCGCCCGCAGGCGACATTAAGCCGATCTTCCGTTCTTTGCAAAAGTTGTTGTCTCAAGTACAACTGAATAGCAGTGATGTGATGGTTGCGGCCCCCAACTACCAAGGCCCTACGCAGTCTGTTGGCCAAATTTGTCAGGCCTTATCTATCGTGGAACTGCCTTCGAGCGGTGACGAAAACGAGCTGCAAGGTTGGTTAAACTTTGATGTTCGTGAACACCTACGCGGTGCAATGCGTGAACAGGGTCATAATGGCCGTGCTTTGCCGATGAGCCGCAAAGACAATGATGCCATCAATTTAGTGGCCATGTTGTTTGAATTTATTTTGGAAGATCGCAACATCACTCCGTCCATACGAGCTATTTTGGCGCGGTTGCAGCTTCCTTTAGTGAAATTGGCATTGCAGGATCAACGCTTCTTTGATCAGAAATCACATCCGGCTCGCAGCTTGTTAAATGCGCTTGCCTCGGCAGCGGTTGGTTTCAATCATCAATCAGACCGTTTTCAGGAACGTCTCAGATTCAAAATCGAAGAAGTGGTGAATCGAGTCTGTAACGACTTTGAAACCAATTTAGATTTGTTTGAAATGTTGTTGGCTGATTTTCAGGTCTTCCAGGAAAAAGAAGCACACCGAGTGGCGTTAGTTACTCAGCGCTTGCAAGATGCCGAGGAAGGCAAAGCCAAAACAGAGAAGGCGCGTGAGTGGGTTAAGACCACGCTGAGCCGTGTTACGGAAGCTTATCGCCCACTTCCTGAGTTTATTGAAACTTTGCTTTCAGATGCATGGAGCAAGGTGTTGTTCTTGAATGTCCTGAAGTCGGGATATGAAAGTGACGAGTGGAAAGAAGCCGTTTTCACCATTGAGCAGATGCTTTGGACGGTAGCCGGTGAGCATACTCGGATGACGCGTCCTGTCTTGTTGAAAGTTATTCCAATGGTTCAGAAGAAACTGCGTAAAGGTTTGAATGATGTTTCGTTCAACCCGTATGACAGCAGTCGTCTTTTGAAAGAGTTGGAAACCCTTCAAATTAACATGTTGAAAGAAGCCAGTACTCGCGACGGTACTGCTGAGCAAGCAGAAGCGTCGAAAGATTATCTGGTTAAGAACAATAACCCTGGTGAGCGCTTACGAGAGTCGGATGAAGAGCTGTCTGCATCCGAAACCATGGCTGCGATTGATCAGGTGTTGACGCAACAGTCTCAGGATCATGAAGATGATTCGTTGGCTGAGTACCTTCAAAAAGTGGATGAATTTGGTACGGGTAGCTGGTTCCGCATGACCAAAGACGACGGAGAAGTGCGTACTAAATTGGCAGCGGCGTTGCCTAAGTTGAACAAGTATATTCTGGTGAATCATGCCGGCATGAAAGTTCATGAATGCACTCGGGCTGAGTTCGCCAAGATGTTACGAGACGGACGTATCAGTTTGATCGATAACGGGGCGGTATTTGATCGTGCCCTTAAATCGGTGGTTCAGAACTTGAGAATGCCTAAGTCGTAGTCTTTATTGAATAAGTGTACTTTTCAAAGCCCAGAACGTCTGGGCTTTTTTATGTCTAGGTTTTTTATTTTTAGGTATTCATGTATAGGCTTTTCATATCTTCTATTGATGAACGTCGTTCTGGCTCGTAATCTTCTCTTAATAAGGTCTTTTTTGGGGATGTGTTGGTGAATGTTCTGCTTACTGGTAGAGTTTCTTTTTCGTCATTAAATAAAAGCGGGAGCTTTCATGGAATTATGTAAGGGCTGGTTGGTGCCGGGAACACATGTGAAGTCCCCGAACTTCAATCACAGACCTGACAGCGTATCTGTTGACCTGTTGGTGATTCACAATATCAGTCTCCCACCAGGCCAATTTGGTGGCGATCATGTGGAACGTTTTTTTCAGAACCGACTGGATAAATCAGAACATCCGTTTTTTGAAGAAATAGAAGGGCTGGAAGTTTCCTCTCATTTCTACATCAAACGTACGGGTGAAATCATTCAGTTTGTGTCTACCGAAGAAAGAGCGTGGCATGCCGGTGTGTCTGTGTTTGATGGGCAAGAAAACTGCAACGACTTTTCGATAGGTATTGAGCTGGAAGGAACGGATGACCTGCCTTATGAAACAGCGCAATACCAAAGTTTAGTTGAGCTAACTGAGGTGATTAGAAAAGCCTATCCTGCAATCACCAAAGAACGCATAACAGGGCATTGCCATATTGCACCTGGTCGGAAAACGGATCCCGGTGCAGCGTTTGATTGGCACCATTATCTTGGTCAGTTAGGGCAGGATCTTTAACCGATCATTAGATGTGAACAGCTAAAGAACCTTGTGGGCTATGTTGTCAGCTTCTATCTCTATCCGTTCTGATTCACTGTCAGTGCTTTATGCTTCGCTAATAGCTCAATGCGCTGTTTGTTTAACTCTTCCCGAATCGCAGCTCCCTTGAAGCCGGCTTTTGCCAGTTCGCCGGGTTGAATGCTTAAACACACTTGATGGGCTGTTCTTAGATAATCGGCTTGAGGATAGTCCGAATCTTCATAGCCAGTTCGTCCTCGTGCATCGGCTTCACAGGCTAAGAGAAACTCTTCAAATCGCTCCGGTTTACGCCATGCGTCGACCTTATCAAGCAGCTTTAACACAGTGGATGGCTTGAGTTGAAAGGCGGTGTGGCACTGAGTGTGAAATTCACAGACCAGTAACGCTAACTCCTTCAGCTTATTCGGTACTTTTAAGCGCTGACAAAGTTCGTCGACCAGAGTGAGCCCTTTAAACTCATGACCAATATGCCTTGGAAGCATCTCTGCCGGAGTGATGCCTTTGCCTAAGTCATGGGTTAAGGCGGCAAAGCGTACGGTGATCTCTTTCGATAGGAGGCTCGCTTGTTCTAACACCATCATGCTATGAAGGCCGGTATCAATCTCAGGATGAAATTCTTTTCGTTGAGGTACACCAAATAATTGGTCTAATTCCGGGAAAATAATTGCCAGGGCATCGCATTCTCTCAGAACATTGAAAAAGACCCAGGGGCTTTGCTCGGATAATGCGCGTTCGGTCTCTTTCCATACTCGTTCAGCGGTCAGGTAATCCAGCTCGCCGGACGCTGAAATTTCTCTCATCAAATCAATGGTTTCTTCTGCAACGCTAAAACCAAGGTGATGGAAGCGGGCTGCAAAACGGGCCACTCTAAGTACGCGTAAAGGGTCTTCTGAAAACGCTTCGGAGACGTGGCGCAATAGTTTATTTTCAAGGTCTTTCTGGCCGTGGTAGGGGTCTATAATCTCACCCGATGTGTCCTGTGCCATTGCATTTATGGTCAGATCGCGGCGTAGTAAGTCTTCTTCCAGCGTTACATCCGATGAAAAGTCGCAGATGAACCCGTGATAGCCTCGTCCTTCTTTTTTTTCCTTGCGGGCTAGGGCGTGTTCTTCATGGGTATCCGGATGAAGAAAGACGGGAAAGTCCTTACCAACCGAACGAAAACCTGCCTTGTTCATTTCTTCTGGTGTTGCACCGACCACCACCCAATCTCTGTCATAGACGGGAATGTTTAATAGATGATCACGAACGGCGCCGCCGACTAAGTAGGTTTTCAAGATAGACCTCAGATGTTGGGAGAAAATGTTTTATTACAGGCTTGGGCTTTTAGGCCGATAACCCTCAAAAGGGAGTGTGACTATGAAACGAATTCTAATACTAAGTGTATTAATTATGAATGTCTCGGGCTGCAGTGCATTACACACCTTGCTGGGCCCCCAGTACAGCTTTCCTGATCCTGAAGAGCCTGTTTGGGCCACAGAGCAAGGACAACGGCATTGTAAAATCCAGCCTTGTGCCAATTATCATTATTAAAAACAGATCGGATCGACTGTACATCCGTTTACACTCAAATACTAAAAAGAACTCAAGTAGCGCGCTGAATGGTCGATACTTTGAGAATAGACTCGAATCTCAGGACGGATAGATATGAAACTGCACATGCTACTTTTGGCAGCGTCGGTTGGATTGGCTGGTTGCGAAGTTCATCATATACATCATTTTAATAAGAACGATTTGGTTGGCTGTGATTGTGACAAAAATGCCGCGTCTACAAGCGGACAACATTTGCCTATGAGTTATGGGGAAAATGTGAAGGTGTTGCCGCCTATCTATCAGCCGATTGCCCCTTATGCCTACCAAGCGCCAGTCTATCAAGCACCATATCAGGCACCACCGCCTGCGCCTAAGGTTCATATGCCGGAGTATTATAAATTGACGCCAGTTGAGCCAGGACAAATGCCTCAGAATGGTCAGGCGCAGCCAATGGGTCAGCCGATGAGCTATTCGCCGTATCAGCAGCAACCCTATCCACAACAGCAAATGCAGCCGGTACAGCAGCCTGTGATGCCGATTCAGATGTCCTCTAATTCGTCAAAAAACAGTGACAGCAATATTAAAACCTACTTGTTCCAGCCAGCGGGTGGGGTGGTTTATCAATACTGAGAACTGGCGTTGTTGAAAAAATATGGCTTGAGATAGTCAGTTAATTCAATAGATTAGAATAAAGATGCTCCTTTACTGGAGCATTTTTATGTCTGCAAAATATAAACTGGCACACAATTTGATCAATCTTCAGAAACAATCATTTAAGCGGCAACAATTGTCAGAGGTTTGTCATGAAGATTTCAAAACTCGCTCAAGGAGTTTCCACTGCGGTACTGGTTTTGTCGGTGTCTGCGTGTACGAATCACCACTTTTTAAACCAGCAGGATGCTCAGGCGCAAGCCAATAAAGCAGCGCAAACGCAAGTTGAAACACAAATCCAGCCGGTTATTCAGTACCAAGAGCGTCCAGCCAATTCTCAACCTCAAGTTATTCGGGTGAAAGGCTACGGTACCATTCAAAACAACAAAAAATTGAATGCTGCTCAGCAACAATTGATGGGAATGAGAGCGTCCAAGCTGGATGCCTACCGCGCGATGGCAGAGCGTGTGTATGGTACGGCATTGGAAGGTGGATCAAGCATTGAAAACTTGATCATGCAGGACGACCGTTTTAAAACCTACGTAGATGCGTTTGTTCACGGTGCTAAAGTTGTTAGCTCTGAAAAGAAAAAAGACGGTATTTTTGAAACCGTACTTGAGATGACTTTGGATAAAGAGTTCTTTGTTTGTCTTTCTGATGTGAACTATCTCACCAGCAACACCGATTGCCGCTCACCATTGCCGCCTCAGCACCAAGGCCGTTCTAATTATTATCAGCAGAACAAACATATACGTGCAGGCCATAAGCGCAGCTACTTTTTGGACTAACTGAGGCGTAATGCTTCAGTTTGGTCTGAGTTGAAAAACTCGAAGAAAGTAAAGAGCTTGTAAGTTGGGTGAACAAAGAGCAGGTGAGAGTATGTGGCGTGTATTAACCATTAGTGTGTTGATGCTTTTGTCGGTGGTGGGCTGGTCTAAAACTGTGACAGGAACCGGTCATGCCCAAATCGAAGGGGACTTAGAGTTCGCAAAAGATTTGGCATATCGACGTGCGCTTCGGGATGCCACTTTACAAGCAAATGTACGTGTAACCAGTACAGAGATTGCAAACAACGGTTTCATCACGCAGGACAACATTCGCATGCAAACAAATGCGGAGTTCGGTGAAATCAATGTTGTGTCAGAGGTCATCGAGAACAATGTGGTGACCTTGAAAGTCAGAGCAGAAGTGGCACCTGAGCCATTTTGTACGCCGAGCAAATCGCAAAACTATAACAAACGAGTGGCCGTATTAGGCTTCTCCCGTCAGAAGATGGATGAGGCTACCCTGGGGCAGCTGGACGCTATCGAGCGTGAGATGCCTCAGCGTATTGCGTTGACCATGAGCTCATACGGTGGCTTGAGAGTTCAGCCAGCAACCCACATAGGCATTTATCCCGACATCATCAATGCACCAAGCCGGACAATGCCGGATTACACTGTGGCTGAGTTATCTCGCATAGGTCGTGATCTTGGTGTGCAGTATGTGATTTCTGGCGTGATCCGGGACATGAGCCATAAGGGCAACTATCAACGTGAAGAGTTGTTGGCTCAGCCGTTAATGGATTTGGTGTTGGGTGAAGAGCAAAAGCTCAGACGCATTTCTGTGGATGTGTATGTTTACGAAGCCTACAGTGGGGCGCTTGTTCACAGAACGGCGTACTCGGATGAAGGCAACTGGACGGAGAATGAATTCTCCAAAGCCGGATTCGGCACACAAAACTTCTGGAAAACCGATTATGGCTTTGCTGTAGAGCGTGTCATTGAGAACATCAGTCAGGATATGGCGATGTTGATGAACTGCCAGCCATTTATGGCGGAGATTCTACAGGCGGACGGCAATCAGCTTCGTATCAATGCCGGGGCATTGGATGGCTTGCGTCCAGGAGATACCTTGACCGTTTATCGAACCAAAGAACACTATGAGCATCCGTTCCGTATCGATGCCTCGATGAATCGTGTCGAAACCACCGTTCGGGTCGGTCAGGTACAGCCGCATTTTGCCTTTGCCGAGGTGACTGGCAGCATGCCTGTGCTGCAAATCCAAATGAGAGATTTGGTGGTCGCCTGGTAAATGTGTATCTGAAAATCAGGATCCGAAAATCAAACTCGTAAAAAAGCCCTGACTGTTCAGGGCTTTTTTGTGCGTAAAATTAATGTCTATTTGTTAGGGAAACTGCTAAAAATACGTTCTACAGCGTACTGGATGCGCTTTTTCAGCTCTTCACCCTGAGCTCTGTGTTTGCCTTCTGCTGACAGGGTATTCTTCCAGAAAATTTCATTGGTTTTGGTGTCTCTTAAGTGAATCACCAATGCGCCTTTAAGGAAATCTTCCATGCGGTATTCAGTGAACTGACCGGCGGGTGTTGCGATCGGGCGCATGACCATTTTCTTTTCTTCTGTTCGGCGAGCGTAGAACTCAACGGCAAAATCGCCACCGGCTTGACTGAATTGATAGCCTTTTCTGCTAAGTACATCTTTTACTGATTCATAGATGTCTGGTTCTGCGTCGCTGGCTGCCCCAACAAACTGCTTGGGTTCGATAGAAAAACTGCCAAGTTGCTGGTAGTTGTATTCGGTATTGGCAACGACATGTGTCTGAACATTATTGGGGGTGGACGAGCATCCTACGGCCGCCAACACACTGATGCCTAAGGCGAGGGATTTCCATACGTTACTCATGAGCTGAGCTCCTTGTTGTTATTTTTAAGTGGACTAAGAATATTCGCTATAGGTTAGCACTTTGATGTCAAATATCTATGGTAAACTGTTGAGATTAAGACGTGATTGACGGAAGTTTGATTTAAGGACGTATTCATGAAGGAATTCGAGGTAGTAGAGGTCGCAACGCAAGCCTTTACCGATCAAAAGCCGGGAACATCCGGGCTGAGAAAGAAAGTTCAGGTCTTTCAGCAAGCGCATTATTTAGAGAACTTTGTTCAAAGCTTTCTGAATGTACTACAAAAGAACGATCCTCAGTTGATTGTGGTGGGTGGTGATGGTCGTTATCTCAACTTAGAAGCGATTCAGAAAATCATTGCGATTGCCGTGGCGAATGACGTTCCGCAATTACTAATTGCCCGAGATGGTATTTTATCGACGCCCGCTGCTTCCCACTGGATTAGGAAGTATCAGGCCGATGCGGGAATTATTTTATCCGCCAGTCATAACCCGGCCGGTGAACAGGGTGATTTTGGCATTAAGTTTAATGGTGCCAATGGTGCGCCAGCACCGGAGTCTTTGACCTCTGAGGTGTTTGAAGAATCCAAATCCTTGAGTTCCTATAAAATTGCTAAGTTAGATAACTTGGATCTGACCTCCGATAAAGATTTTGTTCTGAATAATACTCGAGTGGCTATTCGTGACGGCGTTGAGGATTATGTGCTGTATATGGCAGATCTGTTTAACTTTACGCAACTGGATCAAGGCTTTAAGTCTAATAAAATCAGTCTGTTATTTGATGCCATGAATGCAGTGACAGGGCCTTATGCTCATCGCCTGTTTGTGGATGCGCTTGGAGCGCCAGCTAGTGCGTTATTAAACGCTGAGGCAAAAGTCGACTTTGGTGGCGGTCACCCTGACCCGAACCTGGTTCATGCCGCAGACTTGGTTGCCGCGATGAACGCTGACGATGCGCCTGTTGTTGGGGCGGCTTCGGATGGCGACGGTGATCGCAACCTAATCCTGGGCAAGCAACAGTTTGTTTCCCCGAGTGACAGTCTGGCGGTGTTGTTAGAGCATCACCGTTTATTGCCTCAATTTGAAGAGGGCATCCTGGGCGTGGCTCGTTCAATGCCAACCAGTACCGCCGTGGATCGTGTTGCGGCGTCCTTGGGCATTGACTGTTATGAGACGCCGACCGGTTGGAAGTTCTTTGGAAACCTTTTGGATGACAAGCGTATTCAATTGTGCGGTGAAGAATCTTTCGGTACTGGCTCCGATCATGTTCGGGAAAAAGATGGTTTGTGGGCGGTGTTGGCTTGGCTGACTATCGTGAATGCCTTGAACAAACCCGTTGCACAAATCATGTTGGAGCATTGGCAGCGCTTTGGCCGGTCTTATTATTGTCGTTATGACTTTGAAGGCATTGAGAACGCGGCGGCGGATCAATTGATGTCTGAATTAACTGCTGGCGTGACGACCTTTAAAGATCAGTCGTTTGGAAATTACATTATCCAATCGGCGGATGTCTTTGAGTACGAAGATCCTGTGGACGGCAGTGTGTCTAAAAACCAGGGAATCCGTATCTTCTTCACGGACGGTTCCCGAGTGGTGTATCGATTGTCTGGAACCGGTACTCAAGGTGCAACATTACGAGTGTATCTGGAACAGTATCAGTCACCGGAAGGCGACTTGCTGGGCGATGCCCGCGAGGTAACCACCACACTGGCTCAAGCGGCTGTAGAGATTGCCAAGGTGAGTACACTAACCGGTCGAACCGAACCGGATGTGATTACCTAAGCACGGTTGATTCAGTAAAAAGCCGAGATTAATTCTCGGCTTTTTTATGCTTGCAACGTTTGAGTTTGCAAGAGGCTTTCTGTATCGGTCTCTATTGAGTGATGGCGTCCGGGAACAGAACTCGCCAGTGTTCAAAACCACCGTCCATGCTGTAACTTTGTTCAAAGCCCTGCTCTGCAAGGTAAGCGGCCGCTGGCTGACTGGAGTTGCCGTGATAGCAGTAAACCACTAACGGTTTGTTGAAATCTGCATCAGCAATGAATTGAGCCAGGTTGTTATTGTCGAGCAACAAGGCGTTTGGAATGTGGCCCAATTGATAACTGCCAGGATCTCGAATATCGACAATGTGAGCATCTTGTTGATCAATCAACTCTTTGGCTTGTTGTGGTGAAATTCGTTCAAACATAAGGTACCTATTAATAACTTGATCCTGAAGGCCGTTATCGGGTCTTCTTAGATTCGTTTATGGGCCAAACAAGGCAAACTGAAACGTTGCTGATCTTCTAATCTTAGCGCCGTCAGCGCGCCACCCCAAACGCAGCCAGTGTCCAGTCCAAAAACGTGTTTGGATTGTGTGTTGCCTTCAAGAGCAGCCCAGTGACCAAAGATAATACGTTCTTTCTTTAATTTTTTGGATTTGAAGGTAAACCAAGGTTGATAACCTTCTGGCCAGTCGTCTGCGGTTTCTTTCGTTTTAAGCTCAAGCTTTCCGTTTTCGTCACAGAAACGCATTCGAGTAAAGTAGTTGGTAATGACTCGCAGGCGATCTAGTCCCTTTAATTCGTCGGACCAGGTGTCGGGTAAATCACCGTACATATGCTCGAAATACGCTTGGCGATGTTCACTCTTAAGTGCCTGCTCCACTTCCTGGCTTAAAGCAATGGCTTTTTTCACAGACCAAATAGGAGGAATGCCTGCGTGAACCAGGGTGTAGCCCAATTCCGAATCATGGTGAACGAGTGGTTGCTGACAGAGCCAATCAAGGAGTTCATCCCGATCGTCAGCTTCCAGGATATCCACTAAAGAGCCTTTAGCTTTTTTGATGCCATGAGCACAGGCAAGTAAGTGAAGATCATGGTTGCCCAATACGGTGATGGCGGATTGGCCGAGGGCTTTGACAAAGCGTAGGGTTTCCAAGGATTTTGGCCCTCGGTTCACCAGATCGCCTGCCAACCAGAGGGTATCCTGCGTCGGATCAAACTGCACCAGCTCCAGTAATTGCTGAAGTTCGTCGTAACAGCCTTGAATATCGCCGATGGCGTAAGTGCTCATGAATGATCCTTGGCCATGCCCGCTACAGGCCGGTTGTTAATTGAGACGGAATCGTAATAAAACATGTGTCAGTGTCGGCATCGAACATTCGACTAGTGAATCATCGCCGAATGCGCTAACCGGAAGCAAGGAATAGGGGCAGTGAATTGAGACCCGTCTGCTCTTTCAAAAATATAATGCCCTTCCATATGTCCTATTGGCGTAGCGATGGCGGTGCCGCTGGTGTAGGTGAAATCTTGCCCTGGTTCCAGCATCGGTTTTTGGCCGACAACCCCTTCACCTTCCACTTCATGCACTTGTTCATTGCCGTCTTGTATACGCCAGTAACGAGACAGAAGTTGCACGGGTTCTGTTCCGTGGTTTCTAATCGTGATGGTGTAGGCGAACACAAATCGATCCTTCTCCGGGTTCGATTGTTCTTCGATGTATTCGGTCGTGACCTGAATCTCGATGGCGTTTGTGTTAGTGGGTTCGCTCATGTACTTTTCCAATAGGTTAACGAATCAAGTGGTAGGCCTGTCTAATGAGAGGCTGTGGTCCCCTTAGGTTCGTAAATAACTGCGTAATTTCAATTGCCTGAGTTAACAGGTCGCGTCACTGATAGCAACGTATTCAGCGACAGTCAGAGTTTCTGGTCGTGCCCCTGGATCAATACCCAGTGCTTCCAGCTCTTCTGAGGAAATAACCCCTTTTAAGGTATTTCTTAAGGTTTTACGTCGTTGACTGAACGCCTGACGAACCACGCTTTCGAGTTGCTTAACGTCTTTCGCTGGGTGCGGTAATTCTTTATAAGGCACCATACGAATCACGGCAGAATCCACTTTTGGAACCGGATGGAAACATCCCGGTTTTACGATAAATAAGGAATGCACCTGGCAGTAATACTGCACCATGATGCTTAACCGGCCATAATTCTTTTCTCTTGGGCCCGCAGCTATTCGGTCGACGACTTCTTTCTGCAACATGAAGTGCATGTCGGTGATGCGGTCGTGGTAGCTTAAAAGATGAAAGATCAATGGCGTTGAAATGTTGTAGGGGAGGTTACCTACGACTTTCATTGGTTTGTCGGCCGTTAATTGGCCAAAATCGTATTCCAGTGCATCGCCTTGATTGAGCTTAAAGCCCGGATAAACGCTAAATTTGCTCAATAGAATGGGGATCAGGTCTCGATCCAGTTCCACGACGTTCAGGTGACCGTCAGTGGCTTTCAAAATGCCTTCAGTAATCGCCCCCTGACCAGGACCAATCTCTACAACGTTGTCACCAGGCTTGGCAGCTACCGCCGCTAAAATATTATCGATGATGTTATGGTCGTGTAAAAAGTTCTGACCAAATCGCTTTTTAGCGCGATGTTGAAAATCTGATGACATGAAACGTCCTAACGAAGAATCTATAAAATAATGTGACCGATTACGCCGACTGACGTCGAGTGGCTCGGGCTTTTGCCATTTTATAACCGTAATCAATGGCTGTTAAGAGACTTCCCTGGTCTGCGAGTCCTTTGCCTGCTAAATCCAATGCCGTACCGTGGTCAACCGAGGTGCGAATAATTGGTAGGCCCAGAGTAATATTAGCGGCGTTTCCAAATCCTTTATATTTAAGCACCGGAAGCCCCTGATCATGGTACATGGCGAGTACGGTATCGGCATGTTTCAGGTATTTGTCCGTAAATAATGTATCTGCCGGAAGCGGCCCGGTGAGCTGAATGCCCGTTTCTCGAAGGGCGTTCAGTGTGGGCTCAATAATGGTAATTTCTTCCATGCCTAAGTGGCCACCTTCACCTGCGTGTGGATTTAATCCACAGACATAAATGTGAGGCTGATCGATACCAAAATAACGTTGCAAATCGTGATGTGTCACCTGAATGATCTCGGTGAGTAATTCAGGTGTAATGGCGTCGGCAACGTTTCGTAGTGGTAAATGCGTGGTCACCAACGCAACCTTTAATCCTTCGGTCGCCAGCATCATAACGACTTTCCTGGCGCCGGTAAGTTCTTCCAGAAACTCCGTATGACCGGAAAACGGAATGCCTGCATCGTTGATCACACTTTTCTGCACCGGTGCGGTTACCATGCCTTGATAGTGATCGTTCATGCACCCGGTAGCGGCATGAGTCAGGGTATCCAGCACGTATTGTGCGTTAGCGGTATTTAACTGGCCGTGATGTGCCGATTCTTTCAGGGCAATGTGGTGAAAGTCCAGGCGATCTGAAAACGCAGATAACTCTTCGTTGGTCTGGGCTTCCAGCCAGCTTTGATCTCCAACCAGTGTCAGATGGAGATCCGGGTATTGTTGAAATAATTGATCAAAAGGGAGTTGGGTTGAAAGCTCTGGGCCGATACCAGCTGGTTCACCCGTTGTAATGGCAAGTTTTATCACTATCTACTCCCTTTGGTACTGCTAGTACTACTAAACGCGCTCTACGATGAAGAGCAAAAAGCGCTATGAAATCGGTTACAGCTTGAGATCAATGTAAGCTTCGTCTTTCAGTTCTTGAAGCCAGTTTTCTAATTCGTCCTGGAATTTACGCTTTCTGAGAAAGTTCTTGGCAATGGCTTTTTGATATTGCGACGCCATGTTTTCTTTCTTGCGTTCCAGTACTTGAAGAATGTGCCAGCCAAACTGACTTTCAAAGGGCTTGCTGATTTCATTGATGTCGGTGTTGTGCATGGTTCGTGCAAAACTTGGTACCAGCTCTTCACCACTCATCCAGCCCAAATCACCCCCGTTTACTGCCGAACCGGTATCGTCCGTATGAGTACGAGCCATAGCAGCAAAGTCGGCGCCGTCCATCAGTTGCTGATAAAGATCATCGGCGATTTGTTTGGCTTGGCTGGAGTCCCGGATCAAATTTGGTTTGATCAGAATGTGGCGGACATGGGTTTTGTCGATAATGAAATCGTCGCCACCGCGCTTGTCGACCAGCTTTAATACATGGAAACCAATGTCACTTTTGATGACATCACTGAGCTCACCTTTTTTCATGTCGGTGATGACTTCAGCAAACAAACTTGGAATGTTTTGGATTTTTGCCCAATCGATGGTGCCGGCACGATAGTCCGGGAAGCGTGCTGTTACTTTTTCAAAGTAATTGTCTGTTTGGCGCCAGAATTTGATGATTTCTCTGGCTTTCTGACGAGTGCTTGCAATGGCGTCCGGTGACGCGCTCGCAGATAGAGGCACGGTAATGTGAGCAATCTGGAATTCCGGTGCAATCTTCTCTTTGCCTTCTTCTGAAGCAAGGAACGCCGCTACTTCCTGATCAGTAATCTTAATACGACGATTTACCAGATTTTGACGAATCCGGCTGACGATCATTTCTCGTTTGATCTGAGCACGGGCACTGCTGTAGTTGGTGCCTTCGGATTCCAATGCCGCTTTAAATTGTTCAAGTGTCATGCCGCTTTTCTTGGCAATATTGGCCACCGATTGGTTCAACTCCTGGTCGCTGATTCGAATGCCTGCGCGTTGCGCCATTTGCAGCTGGAGCTCTTCAACAATCAGTTGGTCCATCACTTGTTGCGTTAATACGTGTTCCGGAGGCAGTGGTCGACCAGAATCCATAAACTGCATTTTAACGATGTCGATGCGCTCTTTGACTTCGCTTTCCATGATGATGTCGTTGTTGATTTGAGCCGCTACACGATCCAAGGGTTGCTTGGTTGCAAAGCTGGGTTCACTGATCAGCAGGCTGGAGCCAAGCAGTGCTGCTGAAAACATCAGAGAAGGAAACTTACGAGCCAGTCCTTTCGTGTTCAAACGTCGCGAAGATGTGTGAAATAACTTAGTAATCATAAATGGTCCGTTGGTTTATTCCTTCAATTAATTCTTGAAGCAGGTCTTCGGTAGAGCTGCCCGTGCCTGCCAAGCCTTTTAATTCAAACATAAAGAAGATGCCGCTATCGAATTCATCGCGCAAGCTGGTGGTGCCATTACGTTCTACGATTTCCCGGTCGCCCGTGTAGTAGTTTCGATAGACGACAGAGGCTCTCCAGCAGCAATTGTTGTATTCCACACCGTTGAGAATATCGGAGGTACGATCCAAAGACAGGTCGTATTCCCAGCGATGGAAGAGTGTCCAGAAAGGTGTGACCTGCCAGCCAGCAGAAAATTCCAAAAATTCTTCCCGTGTGAGTCTGTCGTCTTTCTTCTCATTGTAGCGAAGCGTAGCAACGTGATCCTGATCGAGTCGGTACAGTAATCCGTGACTGCTGCGCTCTGTTTGATTGAGGCGGTCACTCCATTCGAAGTCAAACTGATAGCTCCATTGTTTAAGCGGACTGTATCTAACTTCGCCCACGTAGTTGGACATATCGTAATCATTGTCGGTATTGGTTTTGACCTGATCGTGGTTATTGGTCAAATCGACCTTACGGTCTTTCAAGTAAAGAATGGTACCTGCTCGGGCGACTAAAGTCTGGCTGCCTTGGTCATCAACAAAGCGAGTAGTGACACCCATACTGATCTGAGAGGTGTCGCCTACGCGATCCCCGCCGGTAAAACGATTCGGCTTAAACAGTTGATTGAAGCTTAAATCGGCGTCTTTCGAGTCGAACACCGGGATGTCGCTTTGATCCTGATAAGGGATGTAAGCGTACATGATTTGCGGTTCAAGGGTCTGGGTAAAACTTTGGCCAAAGAGACTGGTTGGGCGTTCTAAAAATAATCCGCCGGTGATGTGTGCCGACGGTAATGTGTAGCTCGCTGAGCTGTCGAATACCCGGTCGTCATACCCTGATAATTGATACTGCCCGTTGTACAAAGTAACGCCCGGTGTCAGGTAAGCCCAAGATTTGCGAAGATCATAATCCAACGTCAATTCAGATACGCCACGCAGTGCAGAGCTGACAGTGCGTGATGCCTCAAAGCTGTTAAGGTCATCATCTGAACCGATTCGGTCAAAGTAAGAGGTCTGGATGAAGAGCGACGGCCGCCAGCCATCGAAGTCTGTCCACAGGCCGGAAATGGCTAAATCCGGCATCAGTTTGTACTGATCGGCATCCACTTCTTCCTCGTCGGTGATTTGATAACTGCGGAATTGGGTATTGATCGCCAGGTTGTCACCTGACCAACTGGCTCGGGCAATTTGATCTACCGTTCCGTCAGCAGAACGGCTCAACAGGCCGCCAAAGTCAGAGCGATAATCGTCGTCACTGACGCGGTTGAAGTCCACCTCGGTTTTCCAGTCGTTTACTTTGCCTAAATGATCAAAGTGCAGCGACCAGCGATCTTCTCCGGCAGGAACTCCTTGAGTCTGACGAATGTCTTCTTCCGGGTAATCGTCATCGTCGCCAAGATATCCACCACTGATACGGTTCATGCCCCATTGATTGAGGTAGCGGAATTCGGCTTCCAGCATTTCACCCCGGTTTTCAAAGAAACGAGGGGTGATGGTGGCATCGTAATTAGGTGCGATGTTCCAATAAAAGGGTGTAGAAATGGCATTCTCGCCCGATTTTACTTCGACCGATGGATAGAGGAAGCCGGTTTTACGGCGGTCATCCAACGGGAAGTTCATCCAAGGGAAATAGAAAACCGGCACATCGTGAATTTTTAGTTTGATGTGCGAGGCTTCCCCCCAACCTTCGGCAAAGTCCAGTTCGATGTCTTGGGCAGTGATTTTCCAGGCATTGCTTGATGGTTCACAGAAGGTGAGATCACCCTCATCGATATCCACTTGTTGGGTTTCGCCCATGAAATTGAAATTCATCTGATGAGATTGACCTCTCAGATGAGCATCGGCGACGGAAAACAGCGCATTATTAATTTGGCCGTTGTTTTCAGTCAGATCCACTTCCGCACTGTCACCCAACATGCGAACGCCTGAGTGACTGACCAGAACGTCACCAAATAAACTGGCCTGGTTGGCCTTTTTGTCATAGCAGGCCATGTTAGAGAAGCTTTGACTTTTTTGTTGGGTAATAACCACGTTACCGTCGAAGCGACTGGTCTCTGCCTGAGAGGAACCGCGTACATTGTCGGCTTCAATGCTGATCGGTGCTTGCGAGTCGTGAGTGATTTTTTGACCACTTTCGATATAGAAACCATCACATCGCGGCGATGCTTTGTCTTTTAAATGCTCTGGTAAATCTTCTTTCTTTACCCAGCCCAACTGATCGGCGTAATTTAGGATCTCTGAGTAATCTCTGGCCGGAATCGAAGCATCCAGTTTACAAAAGTCCGAAGTGTTTTCCGCCGCCAGGGCTGATTCTGAAAATACCGCGAAGGAGCCTGTAAGGCTCAACATCGTCAAGGCGGTTACTGGCAAAATACGTTTCAACATGTGTGTACTCTTTATGTATGAACTAACCATGTATGAACTAACAAACGGATGGTTGGTAAAAAAGGTGCCAGTAAAAGGGACGCGAATTAACGGCGTGCCAATATCAGAATCCAGCTCGGGAGCCGGTAGGCGGTAGGTTCGAATCTTCATATAAAGAGTGATAAGGTTAGATGATTACCAGCATTGACGTTTTTTAGGCCTGAGATTCTATACTGATTTAAGGCTGGCTCCAATTCATCGATCCGGTTATTTGAAAATAAAGTCGTATAAAGGTCTGCTCTAACAGGGAGAGGGTGTCGCATGTTAAGCCAAGCAGAGAAGCAATGGTTGGATGAAAGTCTGGCGTATTTGTCGGTGAAGGCGGTTAACCAAACAGAGCCTGCTATCGAAGCGATGACAGGGGACGCCAGTGCCCGACAGTATTATCGAATCAAAGTAGATGCACGAACCTTCCTGTTTTGTCGCAGTCTGGATACAGAAAGCAACGCCCGATTTCGATTGGTTGCTTCGGCGTTAGAAAAAGCTGGGGTGATGGCTCCGCTAGTGTTTGCCTTTGATGATGATCTGGGGGTTATGTTGCTGTCGGACTTGGGTAACACCCTGCTGGTTGATGTCTACCAAATGAATGCTCACGGTCAGCGTTATAGCATTATCCACCGAGTATTGAATGATTTGATTCGTTTAGCAAAGATGCCTGATGAGTATTTGATGGCATCGGATGACCCGGCGGTTCAGCTCAGCACCTACAACCAGGCTTTGCTGGATCGGGACTTTGGCTTATTTACTGAATGGTGTCTCGGTGAAGCATTAAACCTGTCACCAACTCAGCAAGAGCAGGCTATGCTTGGTGAGTTCGCGGCGCAGTTTCAGCGCAGTTTTACAGAGCAACCTCAAGTATGGGTGCATCGGGACTTTCATTGCCGGAATTTGATGTTGACCGATAACGACATCGGCGTGATTGATTTTCAGGATATGGTCAAAGGTCCTGTGTGTTATGACCTGATTTCGTTGGTCTATGATGCCTACTGGGATATTCCGGCGGATCAAAAACAGGCCATCGTCGAGGACTACCATAAATTGCTGACTTCGGAGCAGATGATTTCTGTGACGTTGTCTGACTTCCTACCTTGGGTGGCCGTGACCGCTATGCAGCGTTTGATCAAAGTTCTGGGGATTTTCTGTCGATTAAGTTTGAGAGACGGAAAAATGCAGTACCTGGCGGATTTGCCAATGGTCATGCAGCACCTGGATCACCTTCATGAAACGTATCCTGAGGTCTGGTCTGAGGCTTGGTTGTTCTTTTGGCAATCTCAAGTGAAGCCGGCATTAGCGACCTTTTTGCAGAGTCATCATGTAAAATAGCAAGCAGATTCAACAAACCATTACAGAGTACACAGTTATGACCCAGCCTTGTGTCGATTGCGTCGCCATGATTCTTGCTGCAGGTAAAGGGACGCGCATGAGGCCGTTAACCGATCATTGCCCCAAACCGTTGCTACCAGTGAATGGGCAGCCCCTGATTGAATGGCATCTTCAGAAACTCAAAGCCGCCGGGGTGACTCAGGTGGTGATCAATGCCTCGTATCTCGCACACCAAATTGAAGATTACATTGCCCAACGTAGTGCCGACGGTTTGAATATCCAAGTGATTAATGAAGGTGAAGAACCGTTGGAAACAGCGGGTGGTATTGCCAATGCCAAGGCGTTACTTGGGGCTAACCCCTTCATTCTTATTAATGGCGATGTCTGGGTGGATCTGGATTATCGTCATTTGGTAACGCGGGCTCAAACCGAAGAGGCGAGCGGTTGTCTGATTTTGGTCTCCAACCCGGAACACAATACTCGGGGCGATTTTGGTATTGGCCAATCCGGTCGGTTGGTTAATCTTTCTTGCGAACCTGATGCTACTTATACCTACAGCGGTCTTGCTGTGTTTGATAGCGCGTTGTTTGAATCCCTCTCTTCCGAGGCGGGGGCTTTAGGCCCTCATCTTCGACGTTGGGCGGATGATGGTCGTCTGTCTGCCGAGGTCTTTGATGGTTACTGGTTGGATGTTGGAACACCGGAACGTTTGGCTGAACTCGATGAAAAGTTGCTGAGTGACTCCGGCGGTATTCAGGCTGACGGATGTCGTCATGGCTAAGTGGTTAGCCTTATTTGTCGGCGGACTGATAGGTAATACCATTAATACTGCAGCCTTGGTGCTGCTTGCTCTGGCAGGGTATTTATTCGGCGTATGGTTGGAGCGTCGATCTGATCCTCTGTTACGCCATCGTAAGTATTTATCTAAAGATCAGGAAGCCTTTCAGCATCTGCTGCATTATTCCACGTTTATGATGATGGGCTATCTGGCGAAGGCCGATGGCCGTGTCAGCGAACAAGAAATCGCGGCGGCAGAACAAGTCTTTGATTCTTTTCAACTAGATGCCAATGGCCGTAAAGATGCCATTCGGTTGTTCAACGCAGGCAAACACCCTCAGTTTCAATTAGACAGTATCTTGCTGCCACTGGCGTCGGTGTCGAGGCGGCACAGAGCCTTAATGAAAGTGTTTTTGGAAATTCAGGCTCGGATGGTCATTGCGGATGGTGGTCGGGGGGACCAGATTCGGCGGCGACCTTTTATTATGATCGCTCAGCGCTTGGGATTTTCGGAACAAATGGCAAGCAGGATCTTGAGGCGGGTTAGTGCCCGTGCCCAAGCTCGGGCTGCTTCAAAACAATCCGTGATGACGATTTCAGACGCCTATGCGATGTTGGAAGTCCGCGAGCAATGTTCTGCTCAGGAGTTGAAACGGGCTTATCGTAAGGCCATGTCGGAACATCATCCCGACAAGTTGATGAGCGAAGGTGCGACGGAGCAAATGATTCAGGCCGCTACCGAGCAAACACAGTTGATTCAGGAAGCCTATCAAATCATTCAAGAAGCACGCGGTCGCTAAAGGGCGTACTTCTTACCAGTAATTATCGAATTGGTTGTTCTTCACCGGGCGCGTTTTGAGCTAACCAACCTCTCACCCGTTTCACAATGCGGTGGTGTTCTGTCCACGGATCATTGACAGGGCGTGTAAATAACTGTTGGAAGGAGGGCAGCTGTTTACGGCGGGCAATGTTAATGCGCTCTTTTGCCTGGCTCTTGGAAAGCTGGGTTTGCTGACTGATGATGTCCATGATCGGCAAGTTCCCAAACTCCCCGATTCGAGTATTGATGTAATTCTTGTCGCTCTCTGTTTTAGGCAGTTTGGGGTCGACCATTACCAAGGTGAACATTTCCTGGCTGCCAGAAGATTCGAGATAGCTTACGGCCCAGCTTGCGCCAATGCCTTGGCCGATCAGGACGATGTTCAGTTGACCCCGGTTGATCAGATCTTTAATGGCAGCGTCGATTCGCATCATCGTGATTTCTTGTGCAGTTGGGCCTTTGGGTTCTGCCGCTGTGTCGTTAGAGTCTGCTGTTCCATCTGACGCCGTATCAGCTGTTGCCTCATTATTTGCTGTGTCGTCGGTTGATTCGTCAGACGCTGTATCTGAAGAGTTTTCATCTTTGTTGGCGTCATCAGACGCGTTATCTGTTTCAGCCTCTTCATCGATGCTGTCTTCCATAGGAGGATTAAGAGTGAAATCCGCAGGATAGGCTGGCCACTTACGATCTGGTAGTGGTGTTATATCGGGTTCCGGGATAGCGATAGCCAGCGTATTCCAGCCATAATCTGGCAGGTACTTCCTAAGCGGTGCTACTAACTGATTATTATCCGGGTGTAATCCTTCGTCATGAAGAATGAGGACAGCCCCCAGCGGTTGTGGGGTGTTGTATTCCAAGAACAGACCGACGAATTCTTCATCACCTGCTTGGAGTTTTAATAACTCGCGTTCGTCAACTTCTTTCAGTAACAGGTCAATTTTCGTCTTGTCGGTGGATACTTTTGGCCGCTCTAAGTCGTGCCAGTCTTTCGTGGTGAGGGTCATTCTTTTCGGAGTATTTTCTCCGTCTTCGTTGTCCTGATCGGTTTCTTCTGTGGCCGCGTCATTGGTTTCAGCTGATGTTGGTTCAGAACTGCTGGAACCTGCAGGATCTTCCGCGTATACCTCAGGCGTGGCTATACAGAGACTGAATACGCTGATTAACAGACCGAGAGTGATGCTTCGAAAGTCAGGCATTGAACGACGTATCGATAAAAGTAGGGAAAGCGCTGATTGAGTCATAACGTTTTTTTGACAAAAATTAAAAATATAACAAAGCATACAAAAATCGAGCCGATTTAGGTGGTTTCGGTTTTTCCCTGGCTCTCAGGGAGTATTTCTTCCTTTTCAGTTTTTCAGATTACCCGTTATTGGATGTTCTTGTCAGAAATCTTTATTTGCTGGTGATTTAGTCATGATTTCGTTCATTATTTCGGCTGAAAGCTAAACTAGGCTAGGGTAGAATGCACAGCTTAGAGTATGAGGTCACCCTCAAAGCCAGAATCACCGAGGTTTTTCCATGAAGTCATTTAAGATCGCTCCTTCCATTTTATCTGCGGATTTCGCACGTTTGGGTCAAGACGTGGATGCTGTCCTTGAAGCTGGGGCGGATATTGTCCATTTCGATGTGATGGATAACCACTATGTTCCTAATCTGACCATCGGTCCTATGGTGTGTAAAGCGCTTCGAGACTATGGTGTAACGGCACCGATTGATGTGCATTTGATGGTGAAGCCTGTAGATCGCATCATTGGTGATTTCCTTGAAGCAGGTGCTTCTTACATTACTTTCCATCCGGAAGGCTCAGAGCACGTCGATCGTTCTTTACAACTTATTAAGAGTGCGGGCTGTAAGGCCGGTTTAGTGTTTAACCCAGCAACGCCTCTGCATCACATGGATTATGTGATGGATAAACTCGACATGGTGTTGTTGATGTCTGTGAACCCTGGTTTTGGTGGTCAGAAGTTCATTCCAGGAACGTTGGATAAGCTTCGTGAAGCGCGCGCTAAAATCGATGCCTCTGGTTTGGATATCCGTCTGGAAATTGATGGCGGTGTGAACACTCAGAATATTCGTGAGATAGCAGAAGCGGGTGCAGATACCTTCGTTGCAGGATCTGCCATCTTTGGTGCGGACGATTATAAATCCGTGATCGATATCATGCGTGCAGAATTGGCGAAAGCCGGAACAAAAGAAGCATAAGATGACAAGCGTATTAAACGACCTTCCAACGCGCTTACCTAGCGCAATTTTGTTTGATCTTGATGGCACTCTGCTCGACAGTGCAGCTGATCTGACCTATGCCATAGGCGAAATGTTGGAGTCTCTAGGTCACCCAAAAGTCGGGATTGAGAAAATCGTTACTTGGGTGGGGAATGGCCTGCAAAAGTTGATTGAACGCGCCTTGGTGGATGCCAAGCTGAGTTTGTCTGAAATGTCGGAAATCTATCTGAAAGCGAAAGAAGTGTTCGATCGCGCATACAATGAAGCTTGTGAAACCCCGAGTGGTTTGTATCCTGGTGTGCGCGAGCTGTTGAGCTATTGTAATGAGTTAGAGATCCCCATTGCATTAATTACCAATAAGCCGGAACACTATACGCATATGTTGTTGAACGGCTTAAATTTGGCCTCTTATTTCGGTGTCATTATTGGCGGCGATACCTTGGCGGAGAAAAAACCGTCGGCATTGCCTTTATTGCATGCGGCTAAAACTCTCAAAGTAGACATTTCTGAATGTTGGATGGTTGGTGATTCGGCCTCTGATGTTGAGGCCGCAAAAGCCGCTGGCTGTCCGGTCGTTGGATTAACCTACGGTTATAATCATGGACGCCCGATTTCAGTGGAGTCGCCGGATTGGCTGTGTGATTCACTAAAAGAGTTGCAAGACAGGTTAGTAAACCTTTACTCTCAGTCTTCTGCACTCGTTTAACCCTTTACCCGTCTTGATTGTCAGATTGACTTTGATGATCCCAAGACGTTCCCAATCTCAACCGATTGGGAATTAGCACTGTTAGAACTAATACAGATTTAGGATTCCTAACAGTAAGAACAACATCGCAAATTTGCACTAATTGAAACCCATAATTGAGTAGATAATGGACAAGCAAGAATTCTTAGCGTTTGCCCAAGAGGGCTATAATCGGGTTCCTGTGTATCGTGAGATCACAGCCGATTTCGATACTCCGCTGTCAACTTATCTTAAGTTGGCTGAAGGAGCTTACTCTTACCTCTTTGAATCAGTTCAAGGCGGTGAGAAGTGGGGACGCTATTCCATCATTGGCTTGCCTTCAAAAACATTACTCAAGGTTTCAGGCCCGAACATTGAAATCATCGAACAAGGGCAGGTGACAGAATCCTTCACCAAAGAAGATCCTCTGGAATTTGTAGAAGAGTTTCGTGAGCGCTATAAGGTGCCAGAGCTTGATGCGTTGCCACGGTTCCACGGTGGCTTGGTTGGCTACTTCGGTTACGACACGGTGCGCTTTATTGAAAAGCGCTTGAAAGATTCCGTGCCAGAAGACGACTTGAATACGCCGGACATCCTATTAATGGTGTCTGACGAGCTGGTGGTGTTTGATAACCTGAAAGGCAAGTTGCAGTTAATCGTTCATGCGGACCCTGCAAACAGCGATGCATTTGAACAAGCGCAAGCTCGTTTGGATGAGTTGACGGATAAGCTTCGTAAGCCGTTACCGGCGAAAATCCGTAATCGCTTGTCGGCGGAGAATGCACCGGGTACGGACATTGAAGAGAGCGATTTTAAACCACGTTTTGAACAAGACGACTTTATGGCGTCGGTCGAGAAGATTAAAGAATACATTCTTGCTGGGGATGTAATGCAAACGGTGATCGCGCAACGGATGTCGATTCCGTTCGAAGCAGAACCGATGAATCTGTACCGCGCACTGCGTTGTCTGAATCCTTCTCCTTATATGTATTTTCTGAATTTAGGTGACTTCCATATTGTGGGCTCGTCTCCTGAAATTCTGGCTCGGGTTGACCATGGTGAAGTGACGGTACGTCCGATCGCGGGCACGCGTCGTCGTGGTCATACCGAGGAAGAAGATTTAGCGCTAGAACAAGAGTTACTCGACGATCCTAAAGAGATTGCCGAGCACTTGATGTTGATCGACTTGGGTCGTAACGATGCCGGTCGTATTGCTGAAATCGGCACCGTCAAAGTGACCGACCAGATGGTGGTTGAGCGTTATTCTCATGTGATGCACATAGTGTCGAATGTGACTGGCCAGCTGAAAGACGGCATGAGTGCGATGGATGTCCTTCGTGCGACCTTACCGGCGGGTACCTTAAGTGGTGCACCAAAAATTCGTGCAATGGAAATCATTGATGAATTGGAGCCTGTGAAGCGTGGCATTTATGGTGGTGCGGTGGGATATGTGTCATGGCAGGACAACATGGATACCGCCATTGCGATTCGTACTGCAGTGATCAAAGACAAGACCTTATACATCCAGGCGGGTGCCGGTGTAGTGGCTGATTCTGTTCCTCGTCTTGAATGGAAAGAGACCATGAATAAAGGTCGAGCGGTATTTAAAGCGGTTGAAATGGCCACCAAAGGCCTCGTATAGAATTGGGTTTAACAGCGCCGTTTTTAAATGGCGCTGTTTTGGCGATGTTGGGCGTATTTGGCAATGTTGAGCATCGATACAGAATTTAAGGCAGGACATTCTCATGCTAGTCATGATTGATAATTACGACTCCTTCACCTACAACGTGGTTCAGTACTTAGGTGAACTTGGCGCAGACGTACGCGTATTTCGTAACGACGAAATCACCATCGAAGAAATTGAAGCCATGAAACCGGATCACTTGGTGATCTCACCGGGGCCATGTACACCGAACGAAGCAGGCATTTCAGTAGAAGCCATCAAGCACTTTGCCGGCAAACTACCGATTCTTGGAATTTGTCTTGGTCACCAAAGTATTGGCCAAGCGTTTGGCGGTGACATCATTCGCGCTGGTGAAGTAATGCACGGTAAGACCTCGCCGATACGTCATTTGGACAGTGGTGTCTTTGAAGGTTTGGAGCAAGACTTCAATGCTACGCGTTATCATTCGTTGGTGATTGATAAGCACACCATTCCGGATTGCCTGGAAATTACTGCATGGACTGAAAACCCGGATGGCAGTATGGATGAAATCATGGGCGTGCGTCATAAGACGCTGTCGATTGAAGGCGTTCAGTTCCACCCAGAGTCGATTTTGACTCAACATGGACATGACATGCTTAGAAATTTCTTGAAGCGAACCAAACACTAAAACGCACCAAACAAATTAGTCATCGAGAAAGAAGTCTGAAAAAGAAGGCCGGATTAAGGCTAGAGTAGGCTCGGTAAAAGGGAAAGACATGGACATTCAACAAGCATTATCCAAAGTTGTAGATCGAATTGATTTATCCACCGACGAAATGCAGTCGGTGATGACCCAGGTAATGACTGGTGAGGCAACGCCTGCGCAAATTGGTGCGTTGTTGATGGGGCTTCGTATGAAAGGCGAAACCATCGAAGAAATTACCGGAGCAGCGAAGGTAATGCGTCAATTGGCGTCTGGTGTCAAAGTGACAGGTGATCATGTGGTCGATACCTGTGGAACCGGCGGTGACGGTGCCAACCTGTTCAACGTGTCTACGGCGTCTGCGTTTGTTGTGGCCGCGTCAGGTGGTACGGTGGCGAAGCATGGTAATCGCAGTGTTTCCAGTAAAACCGGCAGTGCGGACTTACTTGAAGCGGCTGGTGTGAATCTACAATTGGATTCAGAACAAGTGGCTCGGGCGGTGGAAGAAATTGGTGTAGGTTTCATGTTTGCTCCGGCTCATCACGGTGCCATGAAGCATGCGATTGGCCCGCGTAAAGAGATGGCGATGCGTACTATCTTTAATATGCTTGGCCCGCTAACCAATCCGGCCGGTGTTAAGAATCAGGTCATTGGTGTCTTCAATAAAGCCTTGTGTCGCCCGTTGGCCGAGGTTCTTAAGAACCTGGGCAGTGAGCATGTATTAGTTGTTCATTCCGATGATGGCCTGGATGAAATTTCTGTGGCCAGCAAAACCTTTGTGGCTGAGTTGAACAACGGTGAAATCACTGAATATGAAATTACGCCAGAGGATTGCGGTGTCGAAAGCCAGACTCTGATTGGTTTGAGTGTGAATTCAGCCCAAGAGAGTCTGGATTTGATTAATGACGCATTAGGTAAGCGTGAAACGGAAGCGGGCCAAAAGGCGGCTGATATCATTGCACTTAATGCGGGCGCTGCTATTTATGCAGCCGGGTTAGCAGTCAACCTTAAAAATGGCGTTGAAATGGCACAAGACGCTATATACAGCGGTCTGGCCAAAGAGAAAATGATTGAACTGGCAAGCTTTACTTCTGCGTTAGCTTAGTTGTTGACGAGCTCAGTCTTGCATAAGTCAAAGTTTCTGAGCTCGTGTTGAATATCGAATAAGTGAGATCTATGAACACTCCTACCATTCTGACCAAAATTGTGGACCGTAAGCGTGAAGAAATTGCTGAACGTTCCAAGACCGTCTCTTTGGCAGATCTTAAAGCCATGTCTCAGGACATCGCGCCAGCTCGTGGTTTCGTAAAGGCCATTCAAACCAAGTTGGATCAAGGTCATTCAGCGGTGATTGCGGAGATCAAGAAGGCGTCGCCGAGCAAAGGCGTGCTTCGTGAGCACTTTGTGCCTGCGGACATTGCTAAAAGCTATGAGCAAGCGGGTGCGGCGTGTATGTCCGTACTGACTGATGCGGATTTTTTCCAGGGTCATGAAGATTATCTTAAACAAGCGCGAGCGGCGTGTTCATTGCCGGCGATTCGTAAGGATTTCCTGGTAGATGAGTATCAAATCTACGAAGCCAAAAGCATTGGCGCCGACTGTGTGTTGTTGATCGTCGCGTGTTTGTCGCAACAACAATTGGCGGATCTGACCGGTTTGAGTCATGAGTTGGGTATGGATGTGCTGATCGAAGTGCACGATGGTGACGAGCTGGATGTGGCTCTGACCGTTGATAACCCGCTGGTGGGCATCAATAACCGTAACTTGCACACCTTTGAAGTGTCCTTGGATAACACCTATCAATTGTTGGATCGTATTCCTGAAAACCGCATTGTAGTGACTGAAAGTGGTATTCATACCACGGCTGATGTGGCGGACATGCGTGCACATCAGGTGAATGCTTTCCTAGTGGGTGAGGCCTTCATGCGAGCTGAAAACCCAGGCGATGAGCTGGCTAAGTTGTTTGTCTAATTTCACTGTTGGATTTGAGAAAGGCGTGGCTGAATAAGTCGCGCCTTTTTTAATACCTAAGTGGAAATTACTGCTGGCGGAGGCCAATTCCGGCTTCTTTGATTGACCTGATTAAGCAGTCTCCCTACCATTTGGCTTCTGTTTATCCTGAATTCTATATTTTCTTATTTCTTCTTTTTATTTCGTGTGGAGCAAGTATGAGTTATCAAGGCACCTTTTATTGGTATGACTATGAAACCTTTGGTGCCGATGCTCGGGTTGATCGAATTTCTCAGTTTGCGGGTATACGCACCGATGCCGATTTAAACATTATTGGTGAGCCTGACATGTTCTATTGTCGTCAGGCCGAAGATTATCTGCCTGACCCGATCGCTTGCCTGGTGACAGGTATTACCCCGCAGCAAGCTAATCGGGAAGGGCTATCGGAAGTGGAGTTCGCGCGACGCATTAGTGATCGATTCAGTGAACCGGGTACATGCGTACTAGGTTATAACTCCATTCGTTTTGATGATGAGTTCACCCGCAACCTGTTCTATCGCAATTTTATTGATCCCTATGCGCGTGAGTATAAGAACGGTAACAGTCGGTGGGACTTAATTGATGTGGTGCGTTTGACTCATGCGCTTCGCCCGGAGGGGATCAAGTGGCCTAAGAAAGAAGACGGCACGACCAGCTTCCGATTGGAAGAGCTGACGGTAGCCAATGGCATTGGCCATGAAAACGCGCACGATGCGTTATCAGACGTCTACGCCACTATCGCGATTGCCAAGTTAGTGAAAGATAACGTTCCCAAGCTGTTTGATTATGCATTTTCGCTAAGAAACAAGCAGACCGTTTTTGAAACCTTGTCGGTTGGTTCCAATAAACCTGTGCTGCATATTTCGTCCATGTTTGGTGCAGAGCGTGGTTGTATGGCGTTGGTGCTGCCTTTATGTGCCGATCAGACCAATGCCAATGCAATACATTCAATTGATTTGTCTTTTGACCCGGATTTACTGGAAGGGCTGTCGGTTGAAGAAATTCAACGACGGGTGTTCACCTCTCAACAAGAGTTAGGCGAAACGCCACGCATTCCCTTTAAAACCATTCATGCTAATAAATCACCGATGGTGGTGGCGGCGAAAATGATGACGGATGAGTTGGCTCAGAAATGGGGCCATGATCTGAATCTTTGTCGTCAGAACTGGAAAAAGTGGCAGTCAAAAGCGCATTTACTACCGATCATTCAACAGGCATTTGCTTTTGAGGGCAGCGAAGAAACGGATGTAGATCGTATGATTTACAGTGGCTTTTTCCCTCGTCGAGATAAAGAAGCCATGGATTACATCGGCCGTTCCGACATCGAGCAACTAGATCCTAATGCATTCAGTTTTCAGGATATCCGCTGTCCAGAGTTACTCTTTCGGTGCAGAGCCCGTAGTTACCCGGATGCACTGACGGACGAAGAACGCATGAAATGGGAGCAGCATAAGTATCGTGCGCTTATGGAGCAAAATTATGGTGCGCCTCGTTGTCTGTCCAATTATCCCGAGTTGCTTAATAAAGCACACTTGGAGTTCCAAGATAGAGCGGATGCGCAGTTTTTGCTCGAAGAATTGATGTTGTACGCTCAGTCTATCGCCCCTTTTGATAGCTTTTAGTGAAACTGACCCATTCCTAACGTTTTTGGTGCACGATTGCGTGCACCAAATCGATAATTAGGATTAGGAATAGTGCATCTTTTTTTGTTACTTCCAGTTTTATGAGGAAAAAATACATATAACTATTTGAATTTATTGGTGATTTGTTTAAGTGGTGCTTTCTTTGCTGTTTCTTGGTATCCGATTTCTAATTTAGCAAGGACCTCGAACATGAGTACTTCTGATAAATTCAACCTCTTTTCCTTTACGGGAAAAATGAAAATCCTTCACATGAGTTGGATTGCATTCTTTATTACCTTCTATGTGTGGTTTAACCACGCACCGTTAGGTGGTGTTATTTCAGAATCTTTGGGCTTAACTAAAGCGCAGTTTAAAACGCTGTTAATCCTTAACGTCGCACTAACCATTCCTGCACGTGTCATTATCGGTATGTTGACCGATAAATATGGTCCTCGCATTGTCTACTCCGCTATTTTGTTCCTGGGCAGTATTCCTTGCTTCATGTTTGCTTTGGCTGACACCTTTGAACAGGCAGCGATTGCTCGTTTTCTATTAGGTTTCGTAGGTGCAGGTTTCGTTGTTGGTATTCGTATGGTGTCTGAGTGGTTCCCTGCGAAGCAATTAGGTACTGCAGAAGGTGTCTACGGCGGTTGGGGGAACTTTGGTTCTGCAGCGGGCGCTATGAGTCTTCCTGCGATTGCCTTGTTGTTTGGTGGTGAAGATGGCTGGAGATACGCGATCGGTATCACTGGTTTACTATCACTAGTGTTCAGTATCATTTGGTACAAGAACGTTACTGATACACCAAAAGGTTCTACTTACTTCAAGCCGAAAAACAACGGTGGTATGGAAGTAACGTCGAAAGGTGACTTCTATTTCCTTCTTATCATGAAAATTCCTATGTACGCGGCATTGGCGTTGTTGACCTGGAAGCTGTCTCCAAGCGGTGTGTCTATGCTGTCTGCAATGACTGCGGATCTTATCTACGTTGGTTTGGCTGTGCTTTATGTTTACGACAGCTATAAAGCTTACAGCGTGAACAAAAACATCTTTAAAGAAGAAGTGCCTGAGATTCATCGCTATGAGTTCAAGCAAGTAGCTGTTCTGAACATCTTGTACTTCGCTACCTTTGGTTCTGAATTGGCAGTGGTTTCTATGTTGCCATTGTTCTTCGCTGAAACGTTCGAACTATCAATGGTTCAAGCGGGTCTTGTAGCTTCTGCTTACGCGTTTATGAACCTGATGTCTCGCCCTGGTGGTGGTCTGATTTCTGATAAGTTTGGCCGTAAGAAAACGCTTCTTATCTTAACTGCAGGTTTGGCTGTGGGTTATCTGACAATGGCGATGATCGACTCAAGCTGGCCGCTAGTGGTTGCCGTGATTGCAGCGATGGCGTGTTCATTCTTTGTGCAAGCGGGTGAAGGTGCGGTATTCGCAGCGGTTCCTCTGATCAAGCGTCGTTTGACGGGTCAGATCGCAGGTATGACTGGTGCGTACGGAAACGTGGGTGCGGTGTTCTATCTAACGGTTCTTTCTATGGTGAGCTACCAGACTTTCTTCTTGGTGATCGCAGCGACGGCGGTACTTGGTTTCGTAACCTTGTTCCTGATGAAAGAGCCAAAAGGCGAAATCGCTGAAATCGACGAGAATGGTCAGGTACAAATGATCAGCGTTGGCTAAGCCATCGATAGCATGCTCTTTTATTAAAAATGGCCGGTTTTGAACCGGCCATTTTTATGTGTGAATGAAAGTGGTGCGATAAAGTTGAGTGATTTGGTTTGATTTTTGCTAATTAACGCTAGTGATAAATTAAAACTTATATAAAACAATAAGTTATATCTTGGTGCTGCTTAGATCTGGTGCGATAAAGGGACTGATTTAGCTGGATTGCTTTGTTGTGGTGCGAGATATGGTGAGGAGAGCGAATCATGCTTTTTGGTCGTAAAGACAGAAACCCCATTCGAATTGCTGATAAAAAGGTAGTTGAGTGGAAATACACAACGTGTGGCTATTGTTCCACCGGGTGTTCTATTCATGTTGGCTTGGATAAAGACGGTAATGCAGTGGCAACCCAAGGGGTGGCTGATGCTGATGTGAATCGAGGCAAGTTGTGCATTAAAGGTATTTTCGAGCATGAACTGTTTGAAGCACCAGGTCGAGGCAACAAACCTTTGATGCGTCAAAGACCGTATGAAGATGAATTTCAGGAAACCGATTGGGATACCGCACTGGATCACATGGGTTCTGAAATCCAACGCATTCAAAACACCTATGGTAAAGACAGCTTTGCCATTATTTCTACCGGTCAGCTGTTAACGGAAGAGTTTTATACGCTAGGTAAGTTAGCGCGTGGCTGTATCGGTTCGAACAACTACGATGGTAATACGACGTTGTGTATGGCCTCGGCGGTATCTGGCTATAAGCGTTCTTTCGGGTCGGACGGCCCTCCGGGATGTTACGACGATTTTGACCACACCGAGTGTTTGATTGCTTGGGGATCTAACCTTCCAGAGCAACACCCAATCATTTATTGGCGTTTAAAAGAAGCGCTGGAAAAACGTAAATTTCCACTGATCGTGGTTGATCCGCGAGTCACCATGCTGGCTCAGTTTGCGGACATGCACCTGCCAATTACACCAGGCACAGATTTGGTGCTGATGAACAGTTTGATGCATGTAATTCTGGCCGAAGGTCTGGAGGATCGTGACTACATCAATGCTCACACTAAGGGCATTGAGGATGTAGAAGCCTGTGTTAAGGATTACGACCCGATCACGGCATCAAAAATTTGTGGTATTGATGAAGACACTATCCGCAATGTAGCTCGTTTGTATGCGAATGCCGGCGCGGCGATGTCGATCTGGACGATGGGAATCAACCAAAGTACTCACGGTTCAGATGGTGTTGTCGGCATCAACAGCCTGAACCTGATCACCGGTAACATCGGTAAGCCGGGTGGCACCTCGCTTTCTATTACCGGTCAATGTAATGCGATGGGTACTCGTGAGTGGTCTTCATGTTCAGGTTTGCCAGGCTATCGTGTGTTGGAGAAACCAGAGCATCGTAAAGAAATTGCCGAGTTTTGGGGCATTGATGAAGAGTTCTTCCCGAAAAAACGCGGCCTGACCGAAACCGATATTTTCCCGGCCATCGAAACCGGCCAGATTAAAGGCTTGTGGTTGGTAGCAACCAACCCGATGACCTCGATGCCGAACACCGCGCGTATTCGTAAGACGTTAGAGAAACTCGACTTCCTGGTGATTCAGGACGCCTATGCGGATGTGGAAACCACTCATTACGCGCACATGTATCTGCCTGCTGCAGTGTGGGCTGAGAAGGAAGGCTGTTTCACCAATACTGAACGTCGCATCAATATTGTGCGTCAGGTAACCCAGCCAAAAGGTGATTCAAAACCGGATTTCTGGATCTTCAAGGAACTGGCGAAGCGTTTCCCGAACGGTCAGAAAATTCATTTCCCGGAAACACCAGAAGGTGCTTTCGAAGAGATGAAGCAGTTGTCCAAAGGCGATAAGCGCACTCTGGATATCTCAGGCATGAGCCATGACTTGATTGAAAAGTCGCGTGGTATTCAGTGGCCGTTCCGTGAAGGCGAATTAGAGAAGGTGGACGACGCGCAGGAAAATGGCGTAAAAGGTAATTCTCGCCTGTATACCGATGGTGTCTTCCAAACACCGGATGGCAAAGCCAATTTGATTCCGTTGCCATTCATTAATAACAACGAAGTGCCGGACGATGAATATCCGTTCTGGATGAATTCAGGACGCGTAGTGGAGCATTTCCACACTCGTACTCGTACCGGTAAGTTGGGCAACCTGAACAAATTCAGCCCGACGCCGTACATGGAAATGAACCCGGACGCGGCGGCGGAATTGGGCATTCAGCACCAGTCTTACGTCCGTATTGTCAGTCGTCGTGGTGATGCGGTGGTGATGGTGCAAACTACCCAGCGTGTACCGCGCAACATGGTCTTTATTCCATTCCATTTCCACGATTGTGTTAACCGTGTGTCATTAGGTCTGTTAGACCCGCACTCCCGTCAACCTGCCTTTAAACAATGCGCGGTGCGTATTGAGAAGGTCGATCAGCAATTAGCGGCTGAATTGAATGCAGAACGACGCGCGTTTTAAGAGGAGTGACAGAATATGTTGATGAATGCTTGGTATAAAGTTCGCGATCGTCTTGATCAGATCGGAACCGATAACTCTGATTTGGACGCGACACCGCGTCCGATTTTCCAACCTCGCCCTGGCGAGCAAGAGTATGCAAAATTGAAAGATCCTGCGGTTCAGGATGTGAACCGTTATGGTGAGAAAATTAACCTGCTGGACATCACCCACAGTACGGGTGGCGAAGGCAACTCCATGTTTATTAACGGGAACCCGGAAGTCGGCTGTAACCCGAATCGAAATAAACAACACGGGTTCCACTTTACTGCAGATAACTGTATTGGTTGTCACGCTTGTGAAGCGGCGTGTAGTGAGAAGAATGACAACCCGGCGCACATTGCGTTCCGTTCGGTGGGCTATGTGGAAGGGGGCTCGTACCCGGACTTCAAACGTCTGAATATTTCTATGGCGTGTAACCACTGTGATAATCCGGTGTGTTTGAAAGGCTGCCCGACTAAGGCCTATACCAAACACTCGGAATACGGTGCCGTGTTGCAAGACCCGGAAACCTGTTTCGGTTGTGGTTACTGTACTTGGGTGTGTCCGTACAATGCACCGCAACTAGACCCGATCAAAGGTCGTGTTTCCAAGTGTAATATGTGTGTGGATCGTCTTGAAGTCGGTCTGAAACCTGCGTGTGTCTCCGCCTGTTTGGGTAATGCACTGAACTTTGGTGTGATCGAAAATACGCCGGAGAATCGTGAACAGATTAAAACCCAGATTCCTGGTTTCCCTGATCCATCGATTACTCAGCCGAATATTCGTTTCCAGCAAACGCGTACTATGCCGAATGAAATGGGTCGTACCGATTCGATGCCGATTAAATATCGTAAGGAAGAGGATGGTTCATTCCGTTCTGTTGTTGACGAAAAGGCTGGTAAGGATCGTTTCTGGAACTTGGGTCGTTTGAGTTCTCGTGAGAATCCGTTGGTGATCTTTACCTTAACTACGCAAGCAATTTTGGGTGCGTTCCTGATGTTGTTCCTTGGTTCGATGTTGGGTGTGGATGCCATTGAAGCGGTTGAGCAGAGTGCGGTGTATTTCCCATTGTTGTTCAGCATGGTTGGCTTGCAGGTGTTGGTGTTAGTGCTTTCAACCTTGCACCTTGGTAAACCACTGCGTTTCTATCGAGGCTTCAATAACCTACAAACCTCGCCGTTGAGTCGAGAAGCTTTGGGTATCGCGATGTTCCTGGCGGGCTTATCTGGTTTTACCTTCTTCAAGCTAGTGAACGTGTTGTTGGAGTTGGGTGTTGTTGATTTGATTGCCAATGGCTTTGGTGTCTTTGCGGTGGTTACCGGCTTGATTGGTCTGTACTTCATGCATTGCATTTACCGCATTGAAGCACGCCCGTTCTGGAATCACTGGCAGGTGCTAACGTCATTCTTTGGCACTATGTTCAGCTTGGGTGCAGTGTTATTGGGTGTGTTTGTGATTCCGACGATGTTGATCGCGGGTGAATCTGTTGCAACCATGCTTCCGATGTTGGCGGCTTTCTCTGCGCTTGGTTTGATCGCTGAAGGTGCAGGTCTGGTGGCTCACGCCAAGTACTTGAATACGGAAAGTGGTGAAGGTGCGGCAGCGCATTACATTCAATGGACCACCTTTGGTAAAACTTACCTTCTGCGAAATGTGTTGATCGGTGCTGGTGCGCTGATCATGGCTGGCTTGGCCATCTTTGGTGGTGACAATGCGGTGTCGGTAACGGCAGCGGCCTTAGTGTCTGTAGCAATTGTGCTTGCCTTATTGGCGGGTCGTGCCTTGTTCTATGTGTTGGTGATCCCAACAACTATGCCGGGTGCCTTCTTCTGGAAGAATAAAGGTTTTGAACAGCACGCGCGTGATATTGGTTTGGCCGAGATGCCGCAGGTGGGGGTTGTGCCAGACTTGCACTAATTCATCTACAGTGCCCTGAAAACGTAATTTAATCTTCAATCGGGATTAAATTACGTCCATAAAAAAACGGAGCTTTAAACAGCTCCGTTTTTTTATGCTTGAGAAAAGGGAAAGAAGTTATTCCTCTTACACTTGATAAGAACTCTACTTCACTTCATAGAAGTTATCATCATCGTCTGAATCATTGTTCTCGTTAGCTGATTTTGGTTCTTCTGAGTTAGGCGTTGCCTTTGAGGAAGGTGGCAGGTAATCCGAAAACTGTTCCTCTAACTGCGCCAGTAGTTCTTTTCCTGCCAGAATTTGTTCGCTTTTGAGCTCTTCGGTGAATACCGGTTCGGTTTCCTGGGCTTCTTTCAGTCCGGCTTTGGCCGCCAATAATACCCAGGCGTAAGCGGTAATCGGGTTACGTTGTGTGCCTTTGCCAGAATAATGCATCAATGCCAGGTTGTGCCATGCAGTAACGAACCCTTGATCGGCGGCCGCTTGATACAGTTCAAAGGCTTTTTTGAGGTCTTCGACACAACCTAGTCCGTCTTCGTAAAAGGTGGCTAGATTGAACTGGGCTTGCGCCAGGTTGTGTTTCGTCGCTTCGGTGAACCAGTAATGGGCAGACACCAGATCCACTTGGCCTAATTGCCCTTGGGCATAGAGCAGGCCCAAATTGTATTGTGCTTCTGCAATGTCGAACTTGCCTGCGCGCCAGTAACATTCTGCTGCTAATTCAGGATAGGTTTTTTGGCCATCTCCTTGCTCGTAAAACACGCCCAATGTGTAGAGAGCCTGAGTGGCGCCTTTTTCCGAAAATTGAACAGCTAGGTCATAACGGGCTTGCGGGTCTTCTAGATTGTCGAGCCTGTCCATGAAGGTGTGATTTAGCTTCTCACGTTGTTTATCTGTGAGTCTTGCTTCTGGGTGAGACTGTTCATTTGCTGCACGTCTGCTTAATAGTTTATCGATCAGTTGTTTTATAGCCATCTGTGTCTCCTGACAGTACCCAGAATATAAGTCGTACTAAACCTAGTGCGTTAAACCCAAAAACCTTGGATATACCTTTAAGAACTCTTAAATCGTCCTTAAAGGGTACTTGCTTCTATTTTGAGGATAGTAACAAGGCTGGGTAATCACGATGAAGCCGATTTAATGCAAGGTCTGAGCCTTAATGCTAACACTTGTGGCATTTAACCGGATTATGCTTCGAGCTGGCACATAAAAAAGTTCGCTGTTCTGTGCCGATTTTCGATGCCACGCTTTTAAGTGGCTGAATTGTGTGAAGTTGGGGCGGTTTATACCTATGTCATAGAGCATAACGATGTTTTTGCACTGAACTTATTCAGAAAGATAACTATAAAGTTAGGAAAAAACGGTTCTGCCTCATTTTGGTAATTTTAGTAAGGATATGTGGTTTTATTTGGTGCGCCTTATTAAAAGCGGGCACGGCGCTGGAGGGTAGAAGTCTTCTTTGAAGTTTTTAACTTTATGAAATATAAGGGGAAATTAAGTATTTTTTATGTTGGCACACTAACTGCTAAGACTAGGGTAATAGAAACAATCGTGAATTTCTAAGAGTAGCGGGAAGAGTTCCATGAGTAAGCAAAGAATAGTAATTGTCGGTAATGGTATGGTTGGTCATAAGTTTATCGACAACGTGCTAGAAGGTGAATCGCGTGATCAATATCAGCTAGTAACCTTCTCTGAAGAACCAAGACAGGCTTATGACCGTGTTCATTTGACGGAGTACTTTGCAGGACGCTCAGCCGACGATCTATTGATGGCACCGAAAGGCTATTACGAAGAAAACGGTGTTGAGTTACACATCAATGAAAAGATCGTTGATATTGATCTGGAAACCAAAGAAGCCATTGCTGCCAGCGGTGCTCGTGTTGCATACGACAAGCTGATTCTGGCAACGGGTTCTTATCCTTTTGTTCCACCAATCCCAGGCCATGATCAAGAACATTGCCTTGTTTATCGTACCATTGAAGACCTTGAAGCGATTAAAGCGTCTGCTCAAGTGTCTAAGTCCGGTGTGGTTGTTGGTGGTGGTTTGCTTGGTTTGGAAGCCGCGAAAGCATTACACGATTTGAATCTTGAAGCACACGTTGTTCAGTTTGCTGATCGCTTGATGAACGTTCAGTTGGACGTGGGCGGCGGCGCCATGCTTGAGAGCATGATTGAAGAGCTGGGTGTAAAAGTACACTGCTCTAAGAACACGCTGAACATCTCAGCAGGTGAAAACGCGCGTTATAAGATGGAATTTGAAGATGGCGAATCGCTTGAGACAGATATGATCCTGTTCTCTGCGGGTATTCGTCCTCAAGATGAGTTGGCTACAAAAGTCGGTCTGGAAGTTGGTCCTCGTGGCGGTATTGTTGTTAATAACCAGTGCCAGACGTCAAACGAAGACATTTACGCGATCGGCGAGTGTGCTCTTTGGAATGGTCAGATCTTCGGTCTGGTAGCGCCTGGCTATCAAATGGCTCAGGTGGCTTACGATCACATTGCAACGGTTGGCGCATCTGACAATGCCTTTACCGGTGCAGACATGTCCACAAAGTTAAAATTAATGGGTGTGGATGTAGCGAGTATTGGTGACTCTTTAAGTCAGACGCCGGGTTGTCATAACTACACCTATGTAGATGAAGTGACGTCTGTTTATAAGCGTATCGTTGTTAGCGCAGACAAGAAGAAATTGTTGGGTGCGGTATTGGTTGGTGACGCAGAAGATTACGGCACACTGCTTCAGTACGCATTGAACGGTATTGATCTGCCTGAGCATCCAGATGCCTTGATCCTACCTAACCGTGATGGTTCAGAGCCTGTTGGTCTTGGTCCTGATGCTTTGCCTGAAACCGCTCAGATCTGTTCGTGTTACGACGTGAGCAAAGGTGCAATTTGTTGTAGCGTCCAAGAAGGTGCACACACCATCGGTGATGTGAAGGCTGCGACGAAAGCGGCAACCGGTTGTGGTGGTTGTGCGGCGCTTGTTACTCAAGTGATGAACAGCGAACTTGCCAAGCTGGGTGTTGAAGTGAATACAGACATCTGTGAGCACTTTGCTTATACCCGTCAAGAGCTGTTCCACATCATCAAAGTAGAAAAAATTAAGTCGTTCTATGAGTTGCTAGAGAAGCACGGAAAAGGTCACGGATGTGACATCTGTAAGCCTGCCGTTGGTTCTATCCTGGCGTCCGTATGGAACGAACACGTAATGGAATCTCAAAACCATCCATTACAAGACACCAACGATTACTACATGGCGAACCTTCAGAAAGACGGTACTTACTCCATCGTACCTCGTATGGCGGGTGGTGAAGTGACGCCGGACAAACTGATCGTGTTAGGTGAAGTTGCTCGTGACTATAACCTCTACACCAAGATAACCGGCGGTCAGCGTATCGACTTGTTCGGTGCTCGTGCAGAACAGCTTCCTGAGATCTGGAAACGTCTTGTTGATGCAGGCTTCGAAACGGGCCACGCCTACGGTAAGTCGCTGCGTACCGTGAAATCTTGTGTGGGTAGCACCTGGTGTCGTTACGGTGTGGATGACAGTGTGGGCTTGGCGGTTGAAATTGAAAACCGTTACAAAGGCTTGCGTTCTCCTCACAAAATCAAATTCGCAGTATCAGGGTGTACCCGTGAGTGTGCGGAAGCTCAAGGTAAAGACGTGGGCATCATTGCAACAGAAAACGGCTGGAACCTATACGTCTGTGGTAACGGTGGTATGAAGCCTCGTCATGCAGACCTGATCGCAACCGATTTGGATAAAGAAACCCTGATCAAGTACATCGACCGTTTCTTGATGTTCTATGTAAGAACAGCGGATCGTCTACAGCGTACCTCGGTATGGTTCGAGAACCTGGAAGGTGGTTTGGATTATCTGAAGAGCGTCGTGATTGATGACAAATTGGAAATCTGCGATGAGCTTGAGAAAGACATGCAGTACGTCGTAGACACTTACGAGTGTGAGTGGAAGAAAGCGATCAATGACCCAGAGAAATTGAAGCGTTTCCGTCACTTTGTGAACTCAGATAAGAAAGACGAAAACATCGTGTTTGTTGAAGAGCGTGGTCAGATCCGCCCGGCAACCGAAGATGAGAAGAAAATTCCAGTGGCTGAGTTAGCGTAAGGGGTCGTTTATACGATCCCCCGGTTACAAGCTAACTATTGAAGCTAACGAGTAAAGAGAGATAGAAATCATGAGCGAAACCTGGATTGAAGTGTGTAAGTTAGACGACATCGTTCCTGACACTGGTGTATGTGCCTTGATTGATGATAAGCAAGTGGCGTTGTTCAGAACGCGTACTGGTGAATTGTTTGCCATCGATAATTACGACCCATTCAGTAAAGCCAATGTGCTTTCAAGAGGTATTGTGGGTTCTGTAGGAGACAAGCTGGTTGTGGCTTCTCCGATTTATAAACAGCATTTTTGCCTGGCGACAGGTGAGTGTCTTGAAGACGAAAATGTGAAGTTGAATGTTTACACCGTTAAAGCTGCGAACGATGCGGTTGCGGTAAAAGCAGGCTAACTCTCTGTCGCTAAAAGATACGAACGATTAAAAAATGTGCACCATTTAAATACGTGCACAGTAAAAACTTGAACAGTAAAAGATTTGAATACTAAGTTTTTCGATTTGTTACTTCGGTAACATCTTCCCCCACTTGCCCAATACTTTGTGTTGGGCTTTTTTTCTCTCTCTTGTGTTTAGGAGGAACAATAAATTTACTCAAGATGTTCGAGTGCTTGTCAGAACTAAGCATTCTCCAACGTTGATCGATCCTGAAGTTTGGGCCACTGCTAACGTGCCTTCAGGTGTCATGGAATACGCCCCTTTTACACACTAGGGTTAGTGATATGAGTCTTACTTCGCCATCTACTGTCTTTTTAGTCGATACGACTCAGGTTCAGAGTCCATTATTGAAACACGCTTTGGAAGATGAGAATTTCCAGGTGGTGGATCATACCTCCGACATCATAAATATGGTTGATAAAGTCGCTGTTTCTAATGCCGACATTGTGGTGTTATCGACGGATTCTCCAAATCAAGAGCTGATCCATCAACTCAGCTTGCTGAATCGGCGCAGCCCGAAACCCGTGATCATGTTTGCCGAACAGGATGCTCCAGCCGTTATTGAGGAAGTGGTGAAATCAGGCGTCAGTGCCTATGTCGCTGCGGAAGTTCATCCTCATCGCATTCGTTCTATCATTACCGTTGCTGTGGCTAGGTTTAAAGAGCAGCAAAATCTGTTGGTTGAACTCAATAAAGCCAAGAATCAGTTGGCAGGTCGTAAGATCATTGATCGTGCAAAAGGCTTGCTTATGGATCAACAGGGGATTAATGAAGAAGAAGCCTATTCAAAGCTGCGTAAAATGGCGATGGATAAAGGTGAACCCTTATCGAACGTTGCCCAGTCCGTTGTGGATGTTCTGTCCCTTTAAGGGCCGTTCCTTTCCTGATCATTTGTCTTTTCCTTTTCTTATTCCATGCTGTGTCAGCATAAGTGCCTATTTTTTGCGCGAATTTTATAGTTCTTTGTGCATCCGAACATTTTTTGTGCGAATTATTGACTTTACGGTCAGGCTATTCTGATGTTTATCCCTGTTTTGCACACAGTTTGGGCGATGCTTGAAGGATGCGTTGCGAAATGGGCCATTAAAACGGCTGTTTGAAATAACTAATGGCTGCAGCCCTTTAAAATCAAGGGATTCAAAGTTGGCACACTAGATGCTATATAAGAAATGGGTTTATTGGACAGGGGTATCTGTCTAATAAGCCCAAATTAAAACTGGTCATCAACGGCGGTGATTAGTGAAAGAACATAAATGTCTCTGAGAACAATGGCGTTCTTGTTGAGGCAGAGCAAAGGCGCTCATTCGGAGGTTCCGGTTCGTACCGGAAACCCTCTGAGTGAGCGCCTTTTTTTGTGGTTTGAATTTAGGGCCAGAGGTTGGATGAACGCTGTCTGGTACTGCTAATAGCAAAAACGACTAATAACAAACATTGAATAGTAATTCCAAATAAGAACGAGCAATTAGATAGGAGCTAGCCATGAAAAAATGGTTGAAACCGTTTAAGTATGCAGCAATCGCTGCGTGTGTAAGTCTGGGAGCCACAGCAGTTCAGGCAGAGAAGTTAGGTTATCCAGAGAAAGAAGAGCTGAAGTTCGGCTTTATCAAACTCACTGACATGGCACCCATCGCGATTGCCTATGAAAAGGGTTACTTCGAAGAGGAAGGTCTTTATGTGACCATTGAAGCGCAGGCCAACTGGAAGGTTTTGTTGAACGGCGTGATTGATGGCAGCCTGGATGGCGCACATATGTTGGCAGGTCAGCCTATCGCGGCGACGATGGGCTTCGGAACGAAAGCAGACATCATTACTCCGTTCTCGATGGACTTAAACGGTAATGGCATCACGGTTTCCAATGAGATTTGGGAGCAAATGAAGCCTCACATTCCTAAGATGGCTGATGGTCGTCCGGTACACCCAATCAAGGCAGATGCCTTGAAGCCGGTTGTTGAAAAGTACAAATCGGATGGCAAGCCGTTCAACATGGGCATGGTATTCCCGGTATCAACCCACAACTATGAGTTGCGCTATTGGTTAGCGGCGGGTGGTATTCACCCAGGTTATTACGCACCGCATAAAGGTGATATTTCAGGGCAAATCGATGCGGATGCCTTGTTGTCCGTAACCCCGCCACCGCAAATGCCAGCCACTCTGGAAGCCGGTACTATCTATGGTTACTGCGTGGGTGAACCTTGGAACCAACAAGCCGTATTCAAAGGTATTGGTGTACCGGTTGTTACCGACTATGAGATCTGGAAAGACAACCCGGAAAAAGTATTTGGTATCACTAAGCAGTTTGCTGAAAAGTATCCGAACACCACCATTCGTTTAACTCGTGCCTTGATTCGTGCGGCGAAGTGGTTGGATGAAAACAACAACGCAAACCGTCCTGCGGCGGTGAAAATTCTCTCTCAGCCTAACTACGTGGGTGCAGATTACGACGTAATTGCAAACTCTATGACGGGCACCTTTGAATACGAAAAAGGCGACAAGCGTGACGTGCCGGATTTCAACGTGTTCTTCCGCCACAACGCGACTTACCCATACTACTCAGATGCCATCTGGTATCTAACGCAAATGCGTCGCTGGGGCCAAATCAGCGAAGACAAGTCGGATGACTGGTACAAAGACATGGCTAAGAAAGTCTATCGCCCGGACATCTACGAGAAAGCGGCTCAGTCGCTTATCGAAGAAGGCTTGATGGTATCGAAAGACTTCCCTGATTTCTCAACCGAAGACGGCTACCGCGATCCTCAGACTCACTTCATCGACAACATTGTCTATGACGGCACGAAACCGAACGAGTACATCAATAAGTTCAGTATCGGTCTGAAACAAGGTCAGAAGCTGTAATCAGAAAACCATTGCACTTGGCTGTGTGTTTTGGATGAACGCTGTTCCAAATGAAAGCAGGTGCAAAACGAGAGAGAAGGCTCTTGTCTTCTCTCCGGCAAAAGGGTTGAAACAGGAGTGAATGTTATGTCCAGCACAACATCCTTAGTTAAAAAACTAGAAGAGCAGTTTGAACTGCCGAATGTCGCTCAAGAGTTCATTAAAAAGAGCGTTCAGTATGTGGGAATTCCAATGATCGGCATCTTGGTGTTCTTATTTTTGTGGTCCATCGCGGCTCAAAACATTGATACCTCGCTTGGTAAGTTTCCTGGGCCATCGGTGGTGATGGAACAGTTCGGAAATCTATACGAAGAACATCAAGCCTCCAGAGAAAAAGAAGCTGCGTTCTATGAGCGTCAGGATGAGCGTAATGCCAAGCGTATGGAAGCAGATCCGAATTATGTGCCGAAGGTGCGAGCGTATACCGGCAAAGAAACCTTCCTTGATCAGATTGTTACCAGCTTAATTACAGTGATGAGTGGCTTCTTGTTAGCTGCGGTCATCGCCATTCCATTAGGGATCGCCATTGGTCTGAACAAGACTCTGAACACGGCGGTAAACCCAATCATTCAGATCTTTAAACCTGTCTCACCATTAGCCTGGTTGCCTTTGGTGACGATGGTGGTATCGGCGTTGTATGTCACGCCTGATCCGACCGTACCTAAGTCCTTCTTGAACTCTATGATCACAGTCACCTTGTGTTGCTTGTGGCCAATGGTGATCAACACCTCGGTGGGTGTGGCATCCATTGACAGTGATCTTGTTAACGTTAGCCGTGTATTGCGTCTACCTGCTCTTAAACATGTTCAGAAAATTGTTCTGCCAGCGTCCATTCCAATGATCTTCACCGGTATGCGTCTGTCTCTGGGCATCGCCTGGATGGTACTGATCGCTGCGGAAATGTTGGCTCAAAACCCTGGCCTTGGAAAGTTTGTTTGGGATGAATTCCAGAACGGTAGCTCAGACTCACTGGGCCGAATCATGGCCGCTGTCATCGTAATTGGTTTCATCGGTTTCCTTCTTGATCGTTGCATGTTGCAGATCCAGCGCTTCGTCTCTTGGGACAAAGCTTCAGCTGCACGATAGTCACCAACCAACGAATTGAGATAACGGAGAAGAGAACAATGAGCGCACTACTAGATATTTCTCAAATGGACATGGTGTTCGACACACCGAAAGGCCCTTTCACCGCATTGAAAGGCGTAGATTTAAAAATCAAAAAAGGCGAATTCGTCTCCCTGATCGGTCACTCTGGCTGCGGTAAATCCACCGTATTAAACGTGGTGGCGGGTCTTTATCAAGCGTCCCAAGGGGGCGTGGTGTTGAACGGAAAAGAAGTCAACGAACCTGGGCCGGATCGCGCCGTGGTGTTCCAGAACCACTCCTTGCTGCCTTGGCTAACTGCCTACGAAAACGTCGAGTTGGCCGTGAAGCAGGTCTTTGGAAAAGCAAAGAGTAGAGCTGAAGTGAAAGAGTGGGTGGAGCATAACCTCAAATTAGTGCACATGGATCACGCCATGCACAAACGCCCGGACGAAATTTCAGGCGGTATGAAGCAACGTGTGGGCATTGCCCGTGCCTTAGCCATGCAGCCGGAGATTCTATTGATGGATGAGCCGTTTGGTGCATTGGATGCCCTGACTCGTTCACACATGCAGGACTCGTTGATGGAGATTCAGAACGAACTCAACAACACCGTGATCATGATTACTCACGATGTCGATGAAGCAGTGTTGCTGTCGGATCGCATTGTGATGATGACCAACGGCCCGGCTGCAACGGTAGGTGAGATTCTCGATGTCACCCTAGAGCGTCCACGTGATCGCTTGGCATTAGCGGAAGACGCGGAATACAACCGTCTGCGCTCTGAAGTGCTCAAGTTCTTGTACGAGAAACAACGAAAAGTTGAGCACATCAGTAAGGCTGCTGCCGCGAAGAAAGAGCAAAAAGCAGAAGAGGTGGCTTAGACGAGGTCACCTGGAATAGGTCGCCTAGGGCAAGTAAGGGAAGGTAACAAGGATAAATTGTGCACCGTGATCAACAGAAGTCATTGGCACTGTTTAGCCGAGAACGTTAAACAACAAAACCAACTAGCAATTAAAAAGTAAAAACAACTCATAAGCACTTGGAGAAGCGTAAATGAAAGCGTATTCACAAAACACTAAAGTGAAGCAAACCAAAGTTAATCTTCTTGGGTTAGCCGTAGCGGCTGTCATGGCAGGTCAGGCATCTGCCGTGTCTGCCGACTTGGGCAGCGACATTACCGATGCTTTCAAAAACGGTAAGGCGTACGGTGATTTTCGTCTTAGATATGAAACGGTAGATTCTGAAACAGCCAATAAAGATAAAGCTGAAGGGCTAACACTACGATCTCGTCTTGGGTATAACACTGGTGAAGTACAAGGTGTCTCGGCAACTATTGAATTTGAAGATTCGCGCGTCGTAGCTGGCATTGATGATTATAACGATACCAACGGTCATAACGGCAGTAATGAAGTGATTGCAGATCCTGAAACCACCGAGATGGATCAAGGGTATATCCAATATAAAAATGACATGGTAACTACAAAGCTTGGTCGCCAAGTATTAACTCTGGATAACCATCGTTTTGTCGGGCATGTAGGCTGGAGACAAGATCGTCAGACATTTGATGCAGGCACTATCAAGTTGACGCCAATGAAGAACCTGACCGCTGAATACGCCTACTTGATGCAGCGAAATCGTATCTTTGGTGAAGAGAAAGACCTGGACTCTAAAGATCACCTATTCAATATTGGCTATAAAACCCCGTTCGGTAAGGCCACTGCGTATGCTTACCTTTTAGAAGAAGATAACGCATCCGAAAAATCGTATGACACTTATGGTCTTCGTTTTTCAGGCAAAACTGAAATCAACTCAGATCTTAAAGCCCTATACACGGCCGAATACGCACAGCAAGACTTCTCTGAAGAAGGGAAGGATGATCGTGACGCTGATTATATGAATCTTGAAGCAGGTGCCGAATTCAAAGGCGTAACGGCAACCTTGGGTTATGAAGTATTGGGTTCTGATGACGGTGCTTATGGCTTCTCAACGCCTTTGGCGACATTACACAAGTTCAACGGTTGGGCCGATCAGTTCTTAGGTACACCAGCACAAGGTTTGGTGGACATGTCTGTGAGCGTCAGCGGTAAGTTAGCTGGTGTAAAACTGATGGCGGTATATCACGAGTTTGAAGCCGACGAAGAGTCAAATGGAGTGGATGATCTGGGCAGCGAAGTGGATTTTCTCGTGGCTAAGAAGTTCAGCGACAACTACTCCGGTGGTTTCAAGTATGCCGCTTACTCAGCGGGTGATACCAAAGCTGATACCGACAAAGCATGGTTGTGGGTGAGTGCGAAATTCTAAGTCGTGCTGATCTGAGTTCTTAAAACAGAACTGCACAAGAGTTTAAGAAGTACTATCAAGTGACTTGAAGATAACTGAAGCAACACCGGTACTTAGTACGCGAGTGCCACGCAACTAAGTATTGGTGGGTGTATGTGCCATAGGGTCACTTGATAGGTTTCCGTTGGATAGTAAACGCTGTATGTGACCGTGATGACCAGTTCAAGTATTTCGCTCAAAGATGTAGATGTATTTGATGCTTCTGATGTGGACGCTTTAGCAAGCACAGAAGTACAGCCAGTCGATGCTTTGGCATCGCAGTTTACTCAACGCGTTGTGGTAATTGGTTCCGGGCCAGTGGGGATGCGCTTTGTTAAAGAGCTGTTAAAGCGTCATCCGTTAGCCAATATTCAACTGTTTGGTAATGAACCGTTCCAACCTTATAACCGTGTTCAGCTTTCCGCGTTGTTGGCGGGGGAGGTCTCACGGGATGACATTGACTTGTCGTTACCAACTGCTGATACGCATCCTAATTTTGAATACATCATCGCTACCGTCAAAGCCGTGGATACGGAACAGAAAACGCTGGTGGATGCGAACGGCACAAGCCATTCCTATGATCGACTCGTCTTTGCTACTGGAGCCCGAGCCCATGTGCCGAATATTCCTGGTGTGGAGCAAAGCGGTGTCTATACCTTTCGAAATTTAAAAGACACAGAATTCTTATACGCACGCGTTGCAAGTGCCCGCCATGTGGTGGTGGTCGGCGGTGGCCTACTTGGTCTGGAAGCTGCGCGTGCTTTGTCTCGTCTCAATACCAAAGTGACCTTGGTACAGCAGGCATCGCGGCTGATGAATCGTCAACTGGACGACCGTGCCGCAGAGATGCTTCAAGATCAAGTAGAAGCCTTGGGCATTCGGGTGATTACCTGTTCCGGTGTCCGCGCAATCCATTCTGCTCAATACGGTGTACCGGGTCGGAGCAGCGTGATCGGGGTCACCACCTATTACGGTGAAGATATTGAATGCGACACTGTCGTGCTGTGCGCGGGCATTAAACCGAATATCGAATTAGCCCGAGAAGCCAAGCTCAAAGTGGCTAATGGCATCGTGGTAAATGATGACCTTCAAACTTCAGACTCTTCTGTCTATGCCATCGGTGAGTGCTGTGAACACCAGGGTGCCACTTATGGCTTGGTGAATCCCGGCCTTGAACAAGCGGCGGTCGCAGCGGATGTCATTGCGGGTGGTTTTTCGAAATATTTGGGGTCGCTGACCGTTAGCAGATTGAAAGTGGTCGGACAAAAAGTCTACAGCATGGGCGATGTTACCGAGTTGGTGCGGCGTCCCTTCCAGACTGTGGTTTGCTATGAAGATTCACGTCTGGGCATTTACCGAAAATTTGTGTTCTTCAAAGGCAAGCTGATTGGTGCTCTAGCCTTTGGGGATTGGCCAGAACTGAATCGGGTACAAGAAGCCTTTAAGCAAGGTCGCACCGTCTATCCCTGGCAGTTGATTACGTTCCGGCTAACTGGCCGATTGTGGGTCAATGAACAAGCGGAAGAGATCATAAAATGGCCCTTTGAAACCGTGGTGTGTCAGTGCAATAACGTCACTCAGGGCGAACTAACTCACCAATTGGCTTCGGGGTGTCAGTCTGTTGCAGATTTATCGATGGAAACCGGTGCTGGCAGCGTCTGTGGTTCTTGCAAACCGCTGCTGGGGCAATTAGTTGAACAGTATTCCGGTGACACGGCGGAACGTGAAAAAGAAAGCGGTTGGCTGCCTGTGTTATTCGGCAGTGTGATGGCTGTGTTGTTAGCGTTGATGATGGTGTTCCAGCCTGAGTCGCAGGTGGCGAACAGTGTCCAGCAACAAACGTGGTTTGAACACATCTGGAATGATGGATTCTGGAAACAGGTAACCGGTTTTTCCTTATTGGGCTTGACGTTCATCGGCTTGATTATGTCTTTACGGAAACGCTTTGGCTGGCATTGGATGGGCCAGTTTTCCCATTGGCGAACGTTGCATACGGTGTTGGGCATGGTATGTGTCGCGCTGTTGATCTTCCATACCGGGTTTCATCTCGGAGCCAACTTGAATCTACTACTGATGGTGAATTTCTTAGCGGTGATTGCCTTGGGATCTATGGCAGGAGGCGTCGTTGCACTTAGTCATGCATTGCCTTCCTCGATAGCGATGACCTTCCGAAAGCTCTGGACCTGGTTACATATTCTGGTGACGTGGCCGCTGCCTGCGTTGTTATCCATTCACATCTTGTCTGTGTATTACTTTTAGCGAGAAGACGGTAGCGGAGAAGACGAAATGAAGAAGTGGTTATGGATTTTTTGGGTACTTATTACGCTGTCAGTCACCGGCTTTTATGGCTATAAAATGACCCTGGACGAAGACAAGTCGGAGTTGTTGATTGGTGATGCGACTCACGGCCATTTCCAAATTGAACTGGCTTGTGAATCCTGTCATACCGAACCCTTTGGCGGACAGGAAGTGATACAGACTGCCTGTACTAATTGCCATCAGCAAGAACTCAAAGACGCCCATGATTCGCATCCGAAAAAGAAATTTACTGATCCTCGTAATGCGGATCTCTTGCAAGTGATTGATGCCCGCTATTGTGTCAGTTGCCATACCGAACATCAGGAAGAACAAACCCAGGATATGGGGCTTACCCTGCCAACGGATTATTGCTTCCACTGTCACCAATCCGTGGGTGAAGAACGTCCTAGTCACAAGGATTTACCCTTTGATTCCTGTGCCTCGTCAGGCTGTCACAACTACCACGACAACAAAGCCTTGTATGAATCCTTTCTGGTGGCGAACAGTGGTGGCGAATGGATCAAACACTTGGATGAGATTAATGCAAACCGCCCGGCCCCTAATGCAGCGGCTTCTATCGCTCCTGAACTAATAGCTCCTGAACTAATAGCTTCTAAATTCATAGCTTCTAAATTAATCGCCTCTGAATCGGCTGTCACTGAAAAAGCAAGCTCTGCGATCAACGCATTGTTTGCAGAGAAAATGGCCGAGCATCCTGACATCAATAACCACTGGCAAGCCAGCGCTCATGAGCAAGCGGGAATGTCATGCGGCGGTTGTCATCTGACCGGAGCCAGTACGAACGAGCAGACCTCTTTGGCGGCCGCCTGGATTGAAAAACCGGGTGTCGAGCAATGTCAAAGCTGCCATCAAAAAGAGGCCAAAGGTTTTCTTGAAGGTAAGCACGGAATGAAGCTGGCTCAGGGCTATATTGCCAAGATCTCAGAAATGTCATCAGAGCATTCAGGGCTGTCTTTTTCTGAGCTGGTTCAAGACAACCAACATGGGTGCAACAGCTGCCACGGCGCGCACTCTTTTGATACCAAATACGCCGCCACAGAAGCCTGTTTATCCTGCCATACCGATGAACATTCGCAGAACTTCAACACATCGCCACATGCTTTGTTAAAAGACAACGTGCTGGAAGGCAGTCTTGCTGCGGCTTCGCAAGTAACTTGCGCGACTTGTCACCTGCCAAGGGTAAAAGAGAAACAAGCTGGCACAGAAGTTGTTCGTGTAGAACATAACCAGAACCTGAATCTTCGACCTAATGAAAAGATGATTCGGAGTGTCTGTATGGATTGTCATAATTTGGAATTTTCCATTGATGCCTTGGCTGATGAGACGCTCATTCAAAGCAACTTTAATGGTAAACCTGGCAAGCACATTGAATCCATTGATTGGGCTTTAAAGCGTGATCAAAAGAAGGCTAAGAAAGAATAAGAAACACTGGATCGGCTAAATAAAACGAAACCGAAGAAACAACACAATAACTATAAAAGGGTAACTCATTACCCAATGCAGCCTGAAGAGAGGAACTAAGTCATAGCTTCTCGATTAGAGAATGATTTATCCCAGGTTGCCGGAGTGAAAACGGATTTCAACGGGCTCATAGAAGTTCATGAAATACCCATAACTGATTAGCACATTAGAACGATTTGCACTGATGAGGAAGCAATGATGAAGAAACTAATGAAAGGCAAAGCAATCAAGTTTGCACTCACGGCCAGCGTTGCTGCAGCGGCGTTATCCATAACGGGCTGTGGAGAAACCGAAGCAAGCAAAGGCATTGAACCTAAGTTATACACAGACTCTTTGTTTGCGGTAATGAAAGCCGATCGAACCAACTACACCAAGTACATCATTAAACGTTTAGGGCCAAACGGTGTGGGTGCCATTAAACCGGATGAACACTGGCAGGATATTGAAAACGGTGCCTTGCTCCCTGCTCAGATGTTCCGTGCCGGTGCCGAAGCGGTCGCCGAAATGACGGACAAGTTCACTTATTCCTTGCAATCAAACTGGCCGATTAATTCCCAGAATGCACCGAAAACCGCTGTTGAAAAAGAAGGACTTGATTTCATTGCGGCGAATCCGGGAGAGAACTTCTATGGCGAAGAAACCTTGGGCGATACAACCTATTTCACAGCGGTTTACCCTGACGTAGCCGTGTCGGAAGCCTGCACCAGTTGTCATAACAAACATAAAGATTCCCCTAAGACCGACTTCAAGATTGGGGAAGTGATGGGTGGGGTGGTGATCCGCGTCCCTCTTTAAAGCGCTGTCAGTACTTATGAGCGAGGTCTGAATAAGGAGGGTTGTTCAGAAAAGCCAGGATGGCTTGCCTTAACTCATGAGTAGGAGAATATCTTATGGAAAAGAGCAGTAAACGCTTACGACAGAAATCCATTGGACAACTAGGGTTAGTAAGCTTGGCCGTACTTTTTTTGTCGGCCTGTGGTAATCCCGAGCTGGAATTGGGTGAGCAAATCTATAGTGGCACCTGTAAAGCCTGTCATGCCGGTGGCATTAACGGTGCGCCTATTTTGGGAAATAAAAAAATGTGGTCAAAACGGGCGCCTCAAGGTGTTCCGACCTTAGTGCAACATGCCAGTAACGGCTATGGCCTGATGCCTGCCAAGGGGGGTAATACCAGTCTTAACGAACAAGACATTACCGCCGCAGTGAAGTTTATGTTGAGCAGATTAGAGCAGTAGCCTGGTTGAGACCGAACGATTAAAACAATGATGAGGAAATACTATGTCTGTATACGAAAAGATTGGTGGTGAAGCAGCTGTGAATGCTGCGGTAGATATCTTTTATCGCAAAGTGTTGGCGGATGATCGCATCAGTGACTTCTTCGACACTGTGGATATGGAAGCGCAACACGCTAAGCAAAAAGCCTTCCTGACCATGGCCTTTGGTGGCCCGAACAGCTACACCGGGAAGGACATGCGTGAAGCGCATAAGCACATGAACCTGACTGAAGAGCACTTCAACGCGGTGGCTGAGAATCTGGTGGGCACCCTTGAGGAACTGGAGGTTCCACAAGAGTACATTGATGAAATCGTCGGCATCGCCGTCAGTGTTAAAGACGACGTGCTTAATAAGTAATTCATACATTTATTAAGAAATACATCAACTCAATGATTATTCGCAAAGCAGGTTTGGGTTATGTCTCAGGTTCAATTTGAAGACGCAGTGATCGACTTAAACGAAGGTGAAAGTGTGCTGGATGGATTGCTCCGGTCTGGTATCGACATGGCGTTCGGGTGTAAATCCGGAGTGTGTCAATCATGTTTGGTTGAGGTCACAGAGGGTGTCCCTCCGGCCGCTGCTCAAAAAGGCTTGAACGACGCCCAAACCGCTTTGGGGTATATGTTGAGCTGCCAATGTCGTCCTGAGCAAGCCATTCGGGTCAAACGCATTGATGCTTCAACCCAAATGGTTTCTTCAGAAGTGCTCGACAAACAGTGGCTCAATGAAAATGTACTTCGTTTGAGAGTACGATCCGAACTTAACTATCGTGCTGGTCAATACATCACGCTCTGGCGAAATGAAACTCTGGCACGGAGCTATTCGTTAGCGAGTCATCCTGAGTCCGACGATTTCCTCGAATTCCATATCAAAGTCATTCCTGACGGACAGTTAAGTCCGTGGTTGGCGAATGAAGTGATGGCTGGCAATAGATTATCGCTGCAAGGCCCAATGGGGCAATGCTTCTACACCGCGACGTCTCCTGACCAACCTCTGTTAATGGCAGCAATAGGCACAGGGTTAGCGCCGATTTACGGTATTTTGAAAGATGCGCTCAGTCAGGGACATTATGGCCCGATTGATGTGGTGTTAGGAGCCAGAGAAAGCAATGGATTCTATTTGTTGGATGAGCTGGCGGATTTGGCTCATCAACATTCCAACTTGACCATCCATGTGGTCAGTCAGGCCGATCTTCCCGAAGACCAGGATAATATCCAGTCGGTTCAAGCCGACCTCTACGATTACTGCAATGAACTCTGGCCTAGTCTCAAAGGGTATCGGGTGTTCTTATGCGGTGCTGACAGCTTTGTTAAAAAACTCCGTAAACAAAGTTTTCTGGCGGGGGCGGACATGGGCGATATCTCGGCGGATGTGTTCATCCCGGCGGGTGGCTAAACCAATCAGGTGGTTAAACCAATCAATAGCTGAAGTAATCAATGAGCTCTGACGTCAGTTTTGACTTACTCAGACTCCATTGATTCCACAGATTTCACTCCTTTGAGCCAATCATTGAAGCGATTCACTTCAATGGGCGGCTCCTTTTTCCATGTATTCCACTTTGCTTTGTTCTCCCTGTCCTCTATTTCCTGTTTCTATTTGTTAACTATTTGTTACAGATCAATGAAATTTTTAAAACTTGATCATTGTAGTCGGGTATTGATCTCGATCAGTATTTAGCCCTTGGTCAGGCGTAGCATTCGCTCTGTGGAAGCCCATTTGTTGTGACATTACATGGGGTTCATTACCTACAAAAATTGGTGATAGAGGATGCCTCAAAAGGGACATCTCTGGAGTTCGATATGAAGAAAGCTAGCTTGACAGTTCGTAGTTCAAAAACGCGAGGAGTAAACGTTCTGGGTTTGGCAGTTGCAGCGGCAATTGCTGGTCAGGTAACCACAGCCTCGGCGGATTTAGGAAGTGACATCACGGAAGCCCTAAAAGGCGGTACAGCGTATGGCGATTTTCGACTGAGATATGAGATGGTGGATCAGGATAACGCTTTAAAAGACGCTGATGCACTGACATTACGATCAAGACTGGGCTATAAGACCGGCGAAGTACAAGGCTTCTCCGGTGTCATCGAGTTTGAAGATTCCCGAAATGTAGCCGGGATGGATGATTACGACAATACGCAGGGTAAAAACCAAGGCGAATATTCTGTGATTGCCGATCCTGAAACCACCGAGCTGGATCAAGGCTACCTCCAGTATAAGAATGAGTTGGTGACCACCAAATTTGGTCGTCAGGTACTGACCCTGGATAACCACCGTTTCGTGGGGCATGTAGGCTGGAGACAAGACCGTCAGACCTTTGATGCGGTGACTCTAAATGCTACGCCAATTAAAGACCTATCCATCCAATACGCTTTCCTTGATCAGCGTAACCGTATTTTGGCTGAAGAAGCGGATGTTAACTCCAAAGACCACTTGTTGAATGTGGGTTACAAAACGCCATTTGGTAAGCTATCGGCTTATGCATACCTTCTGGAAAATGAAGACGTAGAAGATGATGCGTTAGACACTTACGGCCTGCGCTTTAACGGTAAGGCAGAAGTGAGCTCTGACCTGAAAGCTCTGTACACCCTTGAATATGCAACTCAGGATAAAGAAGCAGTGGCTGGTGATAACGATGCCGACTACATGAATCTTGAAGCTGGTGCAGAATTCAAAGGTGTGACCGCTAAACTGGGGTATGAAGTGCTTGGTTCAGACGACGGTGATTATGGTTTCTCCACGCCATTAGCGACACTGCACAAATTCAACGGCTGGGCAGATCAGTTCTTAGCAACACCTAAACAAGGTTTGGTAGACATGTCAGTGGCAGTCAGTGGCACCTTGGCGGGTGTGAAGCTGGCGGCGGTTTATCATGAATTTGAAGCAGACGAAGAGTCAAACGACGTGGATGATCTTGGTAGCGAGCTGGACTTGTCTGTCACTAAGAAATTCAGTGACAACTACTCAGGTGGTATCAAGTACGCAGCGTACTCTGCCGGTGACAGCGGAGCAAATAAAGTCGACACCGACAAGGCTTGGTTGTGGGTTAGCGCCAAGTTCTAACGTTTGTACCAAGTGCTAACGTTTGTGTAACGCCAAGCGTTCCACTGCGTATCAGGCTCTAGGAGTTTGCTGGAGGGTGCCAGTCCAGCTAACTTACTAGGGCCTCCTTGTTTTTCCTTCCTCTGCTACTTTTTAGTTCTCTTGGCGACTCCAAGCCAAATGAAGAACAAGAGTTTCTTTAGTGCGGCCTGCCCCTCAGCTATAATGCTGTCTGTTTTTAATAAGTGAGCACCGTCATGATCCGTATCGGCCGTTACAATGATTTACCCGTTTTAAGCCAGTTACCACGAGGGTTACAGCTGGATGGTGGTCGATATGGAGAAATCCTGTTGCCCAAACAATATCTGACAGGCGATGAGCAAGTCGGTGATGTGCTTCGTGTCTTCATCTACTGTGACAGTGAAGATCGTCTTATTGCCACGACCGAAACGCCAAAAGTTCAGGTGGGGGAGTTTGCCTACTTGAATGTGGTGGATGAGAGTCGACATGGCTGTTTTCTGGATTGGGGATTACCGAAAGATCTGTTTGTGCCGTTCAGTGAACAAAAGCAAACCCTTCAAAAAGGCCGACAGGCGTTGGTGCGGGTTTACCTTGATGACTCAAACCGAATCGCGGCATCGGCCAGAATAGATCGTTTCTTGCAGGATACCGATGATTCCTGTCAGTTCAAACAAGGTGAAGAAGTCACCATTGTCGCGGCGGATAAATCGGATCTTGGGTTGAAGGTCATCGTTAATGGCACTCACTGGGGGTTGATTTACACCACCGACTTATTTGAACCGCTAAAACGTGGTGAAACGCGTCAGGCGTATATCAAACGGGTTCGTGAAGATCAGAAGCTTGAAATCAGTTTACGACCACTTGGCTTTGCCAAGGTTGAAGGCTTAGCAGCGGAAGTATTGCAAAAGCTGAAGGATGAAAAGGGTTTTATTGCGATCAGTGACAAGAGCTCGCCAGAGGCCATTAAACGCGTCTTCAAATGCAGTAAAAATGCCTACAAACAAGCCATTGGCAATTTGTACAAACAGAAGTTAATTAAAATTGAAAAAGACGGCATTCACTTGGTTTAGCCGGCTTCACTTTTCTTTTAGAGTCAAGAATCAATGGGGTCAGTAGGTACTTACTCTGACTTCATTGATTTTTGATTTTCCATTGATTTTGAGCTCTCCTAGCCCAGATCTTTAATGATCTCTATTGTGCACTTAAATGGTGCATTGCTTTTCGGAAACCCCGTTATCTCTTGATTTCTACGCGCATGATTCTGGTGCGTTAATCCCTTACTAAACTGACCACTGTTACTTTCTACTTTTGCCGAACCTGCTGATTTAAGGGGCTGGAGGGAGTTGGTACACATCCTGCTCATCTAGACTTAGGTTTATACACTCCGAAGTAAGAATCGGTGAGCGCATGGTCCATATGAAAGAACAGCAGGCGTTTTATCAAACGTTCCTCGCGAAGCACAGGTTACCCGAGAGTTACGGGAACAGTGCTCAGGTGAATTTTGAGCCCGTTGCTCAAGCCATCCTTGAACAGCAGGTAATCAAGCAAGCCCCTTATTTTGTCGGGGTAAATGGTTGTCAGGGTTCCGGGAAAACCACTCTGGCGGATTATCTGGTGCAGTGGTTTGAAGCGCAGGGTAAATCAGCGCTGGCGATTTCATTGGATGATTTTTATCTCACCAAGGCTGAGCGTCGTGAGCTTGCTGAGTACGTACACCCGTTATTTAAAACCCGTGGCGTACCTGGCACACACGATACCGCGCTGATGGTGAATGTGTTGTCATCATTGGCGGTAGGAAAAGCTACGAACATTCCTCGTTTCGACAAGTCGATAGATGACCGTGTTGAGCTCTCTGAATGGACAACGATAACTCAGCCAGTGGACATCATCGTCTTCGAAGGCTGGTGTTGGGGTGCCCGACATCAAACAGAAGATGCATTAGACGCACCGGTCAATTCTCTGGAATCAGAACAGGATGCGGAAGGCATCTGGCGTCGGCATGTGAATACACTGCTGACCACCGATTATGAACCTCTTTATGCCTTTATGGATTGCTGGTTGATGCTAAAAGCACCGTCTTTCGAGTGCGTGTATCAATGGCGATTAGAACAAGAAGAAAAACTGAAGGCGAAGCTGCAATCATCTACAAATAAGGCTTCTATGTCCGGTTTGATGTCCCCCGAGCAAATCGCTGAGTTCATACAGTTCTATCAACGCATCACGGATGAACTATTGAGCCGCTTACCGGAACAGGCCGATGTGGTCTGGCAGCTCAACGCCGACCAGGGCATTCAGGCATGGACGGCACGTCATACCTTCTCCCATCTAAATTCAATCTCCCACTCAGAAGGAGAGTAACTGTGACCGAAAACCAACAAGGGAAATTACTTCGATCCTCGCATCAGGTTCTGATTTTTACGGACCTCGATGGCACGCTGTTGGATCACTATAACTACAATTTTCAACCGGCAATCAGTCTGCTGCACATTCTGGAAGAAGCTCGCATTCCGGTGATTCCGGTAACCAGTAAAACGCGGGCAGAACTCTTATCCCTGAGAAAAGAACTCAATAACAAAGACCCCTTTGTGGTCGAGAACGGTGCAGCGATTTTCATTCCGAAAAGCTTCTTCAAGTCTCAGCCCCAGGGCACCGACGAATGCGAAGAGTTTTGGGTTCGGTCCTTTGCCCCAAGGCGCAGTTACTGGGTTGAGTTGTTGGAACAAATGTCCGAGCGCTTTCCGAATCAGTTCACTTATTTCAGCAAGTTAGGCACCGAAGGCATTCAGGAATTTACCGGGCTGTCGGCGGAAGACGCACAACAGGCCAATCAGCGGGAATACAGTGAGCCAGTGCTGTGGTTCGGTGATGACATCACCAAAGAAAAATTCAGAGACGCCTTACTGGAAGAAGGCATCTGGATTGTGGAAGGCGGGCGTTTTCTTCACCTCAGCAACGGCTGTGACAAAGGCAAGGCGGTGGCGTGGCTGAAAGCCTTTTATCAGGCCAGAGATCCTGATATGCCCATTCACACCATTGCGCTGGGCGACAGCCACAACGATGTCTCCATGCTGGAGGCCTGCGACCAGCCGATTATCATCCGTTCACCCACCAAACATCCCCCGCAGTTAAGAACATCCCAGTCGATTATTCAAAGCCATCTTTCGGGGCCGGAAGGCTGGGCCGACACCATCAGTCGTTATTTGGGTTTTCGTATTGGTAATTAATAACGGGAGTGTCGGATCGGCTCCCGGAACAGAATTTTTATGAATTAAACATTGAGGTTGTTATGGCAGATTTTTATCAGAATGGAATCATCACTACGCTGCACAATTTATCGGAACGCACTCATGAGGATTTGGAATCAGAGTTGGTCGAGTTTTCCAAATCTCGCCCAATGTCGTTGATCCTGCCGTCGTTGTTTTCTGAGTTGGAAGGCGAAGCACTTCCCAACATCATTCAGCATTTAAAAGACGTACCTTACCTGTCGGAGATCGTCATTGGCCTCGATCGTGCCGATGAAGCGCAATATCGCCATGCACTGAAATTCTTTAATGAATTACCGCAGCATCACCGGGTGTTGTGGAATGATGGCCCGCGCTTGAAAGCTTTGGATGCGGAACTGAATGAACTGGGCGTCGCCCCCCGTGAGTTGGGCAAAGGCCGAAATGTGTGGTATTGCATGGGCTATACGTTGGCCTCTGGTCGTGCGGAATCGGTGGCGCTGCATGACTGTGACATCCTTACTTACGATCGCGAGTTATTGGCCCGTTTGATTTATCCGGTGGCGAACCCGCGTTTCAACTACGAATTCTGTAAGGGCTATTACGCCCGCGTGGCGGACGGCAAGATCAACGGTCGAGTCTCACGCCTGTTAGTCACGCCGTTATTAAGATCGCTTAAACGTGTGGTGGGTTATCGCGATTACATCGAATACATGGACAGCTTCCGTTACCCGCTAGCGGGTGAATTCTCCTTCCGTCGTGATGTGCTTAATGACATTCGTATTCCAAGCGATTGGGGCTTGGAGATCGGTGTTCTGTCTGAGATGTACCGTAACTATGCACACAACCGCTTGTGTCAGGTGGACATCGCCAAAACCTACGATCACAAGCATCAGGATTTGTCGTTCGGCAACGATGAAGGGGGCTTGTCGAAGATGTCCATCGACATCACCAAAGCGCTGTTCCGTAAGTTGGCAACGCAGGGTGAAACCTTTACCACCGAAACCTTCCGTTCGTTGAAAGCCACCTATTACCGAATTGCCCTGGATTTTGTCGAAACCTACCACAACGACGCGGTGATGAATGGCCTGAAGCTGGACATCCATAACGAAGAAAAAGCCGTTGAAATGTTTGCCGAAAACATCATGAAAGCCGGTCAGCATTTCCTGGAACGCCCGATGGAACGCCCATTCATTCCAAGCTGGAACCGCGTTGTCAGCGCCATGCCGGACGTGTTCGAACGTCTGAAAGACGCCGTCGAAAAAGACAACGAAGAGTTTCTTGGCTAACGCTCTAGAACTAAAGGGGTAGAACTAAAGTGCTAGAACTAAAGGGCTAGAACTAACGTGCTTGGATAAAAAAATCGGGATTTAACGGTTGAAGGTCAAAGGGAGAAAACAGTGATGTCGGATGTGTTGGAGCAACTTCGTCAGCGCTTGGAAACTCAACTCGAATTTATCTATCGAGAGATTGATGGGGTGTCGGATTACCCGGGGATTGCCGAAGCTCTGATTTCAGCGATGGGGCTGAATGAAAAGGTCGAAGAAATGTCTGATCCTGTGCCGTATCAAAACCACTGGACTCAACAGGATGTGGTGTTGATTACCTACGGCGACAGTCTTGAAAAACGCCGTTCCAAGAAGAGCCAGCAAGCCTGTTTGTCTGGCGAGCAGGAATACGGCTTTTCGGACATGGATGGCGACGTAAGTCTGGCGGAAAAACCGCTGAAAACTCTGAAACGCTTTTTGGACGAGCGTTGTAAAGAGGTGATCAACAGTGTGCATATTCTGCCGTTTTACCCGTACAGTTCCGACGACGGTTTTGCGGTCATTAACTATTCCGCCGTCAATGAATCCCTCGGTGGTTGGCCCGATGTTAACGCCATCGCCGAAGATTATCGGTTAATGGCAGACTTGGTGATCAACCATTGTTCCAGCCGCAGTATCTGGTTTGATAACTTTCTCAAGGGCGAAGGGCCGGGGTACGATTTCTTCTTTACCGCAGACCCTAATCAGGACTTGTCAGACGTAGTACGCCCAAGAACATCTTCCTTATTGAAAGAAGTGGAAACGGCGCAAGGCACACAACATGTGTGGTGTACCTTCAGTCATGATCAGGTGGATTTTGACTTTACCAACCCCAAGGTATTGATTGAATTTATCTGGATCATTCGTCTGTATCTCGACAATGGCGTGCGCCTGTTCCGCCTTGATGCGGTGGCCTTTCTGTGGAAGAAACTGGGCACCAACTGTTTGAATCTGGAAGAGACGCACGAGATCGTGCGACTGATGCGAAGCCTGATTGAACACGCACAACCGGACGCCGTGATCATCACCGAAACCAACATTCCGAACCGGGAAAACCTGGCGTACTTCGGGAACTCCAACGAAGCCCATTGTGTGTATAACTTCTCACTGCCGCCGTTATTGGTGAACACCTTGGTCACCGGCAGTTGTCATTATCTCAAGCAATGGATGATGAGTATGCCGCCGGCACAACACGGCACCGCCTATTTTAATTTCATCGCCTCACACGACGGCATTGGCTTACGACCGGCAGAAGGGCTGCTGGAAGATCAGGAACTCAACACGCTGATCAGCACCATGCAATCCTTTGGTGGACGCGTCTCCATGCGTGCGCTGGATAATGGTCAGAACAAACCGTACGAGATCAACATTTCCTTATTCGATGCCTTACAAGGCACCACCAAAGGGCCGGACCGCTGGGCGTTGGATCGCTTTGTGTGTGCTCATGCCATCATGTTTGCGTTGGAAGGTATTCCCGGTTTGTACATTCACAGTCTGTTGGGCACACGCAACGACTACGAAAAACTCAAGCACACAAACCACAACCGCTCGATTAACCGACATCGTTGGGATGTGGAAGCCTTGCTAGAAAATCTCGATGATCCGCTGAATGATCACCATAAAGTCTTTCATCGGATAAAAGACTTACTGAAGATTCGTACTCAACAGCGCGCATTCCACCCGAATGCCACTCAGTTTACTTTGCATCTGGGGGATCAATTGTTCGGCTTCTGGCGTCAGAGCATGGATCGCCGCCAGAGTATTTTCTGCATTTATAACATCTCCGATGAACCGCAAACGCTGGCTTTAACGGAAGTAAACCTGATCGGGTTGGATCGTTGGTATGAACTGATCTCGGGTGAGGAAATTACCGATTTATCACAAGAGATGATACTCGCGCCGTATCAGGCCCTGTGGATAACTAATGTGTTGGAGTCGGAATAATGTGAACTAGCATCAAGAATCAATGGGGTCAGAGTAAGTGAATTTGATAGTTGAGTTAGGGGCTGGCTTTATCCTGCCTGGATTGTTCTTACTCTGACCTTATTGATTTTGACCTTATAGATTTGCGCACCAAAATAGGGATGCTTTACCTAGGGGTACCTGTGGGTATGTGTTCTGTTTTGGTGCGTTTTAGTGTTTGTTCTTCCCGGAAAATGATTCGGTATTTACGATATTTCCTTTAATTTTAATGGGTTAGTTCCTGTGGTATAGCAATTGCTAAATTTAATGGGTGATGATTATAAAAGCTCAATTTTGGGGCTTTGAATCAATGGGATCAGAGTAAAGGAATCTCTTGTACTTACTCTGACCTCATTGATTTTCACATTTCTTCATTCGCACCATTGGAGTTAGAAATGAAACAGCAGTTAGTGGTCATTGGCAATGGTATGGCCGGGATGAAAGCCGTAGAAGAGTTGCTTTCTGCTGCCCCTGATAAGTTTGAAATTACGGTGTTCGGTGCCGAACCTTACGGCAACTACAACCGCATCATGCTTTCCCCTGTGTTATGTGGGGAGAAGTCCATTGACGACATCATCATTAATGATCGTCAGTGGTACGAAGACAATCACATTACGCTTCACGCCGGGCCAGACAAGGCTGTAGTGGAGATTGATCGCACCAGCAAGCGCGTGATAGCCAAAGATGGCACCGAATGCCATTACGATAAGCTCCTGATCGCCACCGGCTCCAACCCCTTTATTCTGCCGATTCCCGGTCATGATCTGGACGGCGTAATTGCCTTTCGTGACATTTTCGATGTCAACAAAATGCTCAGCTACAGCGAGAGCAAACGCCATGCGGTGGTGTTGGGTGGCGGTTTGCTTGGGCTGGAAGCAGCCAACGGTCTGGTGCAGCGCGGCATGGACGTGACCGTCATTCATAGCAACGAAATCCTACTGAATCGTCAGTTAGACGACACCGCCGGACACCTGCTGCAATTGGAGCTGGAAAAGCGCGGCGTGAAATTCAAAATGTCCGCTAAAACCACGGCCTTAATCGATAACGGTGAAGGCCATGTCTGTGCGGCTCAGTTTGCCGATGGGGTTGAGTTGCCTTGCGATTTGTTTGTGATGGCCATTGGCGTTCGACCGAATTACAAACTGGCCGAAGCGGCGGGCATTCATTGCGAACGTGGCATTGTGGTCAGCGACACCTTACAAACCTTTGACCCGTCGATTTATGCGGTGGGCGAATGCATTCAACACCGTGGCGATACCTTTGGGCTGGTGGCTCCGTTATTTGAACAAGCCAAAGTCTGCGCCAATCATTTAAGCGGTCACGGTATGGCCGAATACAAAACCTTACCGAGCGCGACTAAATTAAAAGTAACGGGTATTAACCTGTTTTCCATTGGTGATTTTATTGGTGATGAAGACTCTGAAATCATCAAGTTCTCTGATCCATCGGCACAGGTTTATAAGAAGATCGTGGTGAAAAATAACGGCATCATCGGCGTGGTGCTTTATGGCGATACCAAAGACGGTGCCTGGTATCAAAGCCTGCTGGAACAGCGAACCAACATTGAAACCATGCGCGAGTATTTAATTTTCGGTCAGGCGTATTTCCAATAGAGAAGGGCGCCTCAGTATCAGGTTCCCGGCTCACGCCAACAAACAGGGATATAGGGTTCTTAACCCGAGATCAGACGATAGCTTTATCAGGTACAGCGTCTTTCCAAGGTAGCTTTCATGACAGTAGAAACAATTGAAATTCCGGTAAAAGAAGTGACGGACCTTCAAACCATCAAAACGACGTGCGCCTATTGTGGTGTCGGTTGTGGTATTCAAGCGACGGTGTCTCCCTCGCAACGCACCGTCGAAGTGAAAGGCGACCCGGAACACCCATCCAACTTCGGGCGTTTATGTTCCAAAGGCTCTGCCTTGGCTGAAACCCTGGATTTATCGAGCCGTTTGTTGGAACCACAGATCTATGGCCGTCCCGCCTCGTGGGACGATGCCATCAGTATGGTTGCCAGCAAGTTCCAACAAGTGATCGACGAACATGGCCCAGACGCGGTGGCCTTCTACGGTTCCGGTCAGCTGCTTACCGAAGATTATTACGTGGCGAATAAGCTGATGAAGGGCTTCATAGGCAGCGGCAACATGGATACCAACAGCCGCTTGTGCATGTCGTCCTCTGTGTCTGGGCATAAGCGCGCCTTTGGTTCTGATACCGTGCCTAACTGCTATGAAGACTATGAGCACACTGACCTGATTGTGCTGGTGGGTTCCAACACCGCATGGTGTCACCCGGTCTCCTTCCAACGCATTCGTCAGGCCAAAGAGAATAACCCGAACCTGAAAGTGGTGGTGATCGACCCACGCAAGACCGACAGTTGTGACATTGCCGATCTGCATGTGCCTGTAAAAGTTGGCTCCGATGTGGCTTTGTTTAATGGCTTGTTGGCGTACCTTTATCAAGAAAACGCATTGGATCAGGACTACATCGATCAACACACCGAAGGTTTTGATCAGGCCATTCAAGCCGCTCAGTTGGATGCCTTTAACGTCGCGACCGTGGCGGAGAAATGTCGCTTGGCGCCGCACGTGGTCGAGACCTTCTATCGTTGGTTCAAAGAAACCAATAAAACCCTGACGTTGTACAGCCAAGGGGTGAATCAATCGTCGTCTGGTTCGGACAAAGTTAACGCCATCATTAACTGCCACTTGGCTACCGGCCGCATTGGTAAAGAAGGGGCAGGGCCGTTCTCTCTGACCGGTCAGCCGAATGCCATGGGTGGCCGAGAAGTGGGTGGCTTGGCAACCCAGTTGGCCGCACACATGGAGTTCAGCGAACAAGACAGAGACATCGTTCAGCGTTTCTGGCAGTCCGACAATGTCACCGATAAACCGGGCTTACCGGCGGTGGATCTGTTTGATGCCGTGGCGGACGGGAAAATCAAAGCCATTTGGATCATGGCAACCAACCCGGTGGTGAGCCTGCCGAATGCCGATAAGGTCAAACAGGCGCTGCAACAATGTGAGTTTGTGGTGGTGTCGGATTGCGTGGCACACACAGACACACTCGATTTAGCGCATGTGAAATTACCGGCGGCGGGTTGGAGTGAGAAAGACGGCACCGTCACTAACTCCGAACGTCGTATTTCAAGACAACGGGCCTTATTGCCGTTGGCCGGGAACGCCAAACCCGATTGGTGGATCATCACCCAGGTGGCGAGAAAGATGGGCTTTGAGAACGCCTTCCCGTATGAAACCCCTGTGGATGTTTTTAGAGAACACGCCCGTTTCTCCGGCTTTGAAAACTCACCGGAACAACGACTTCGCAGCTTTAACATTTCAGGCTTGGCAGAAATTACGGATGAGCAATACCAGTCCTTCCCGCCGACCCAATGGCCGATTGTGTCCAGTGATGCGCTGCAAGATATTAACAACTTCGAGAACACCAAACGCCTCTTTGCCGAGGGTGGCTTCTTCACGCCAACGCGCAAAGCCAAGTTTGTAGCGGTCGAACACCGGGCACCGAAAAACGCACCCGATGCGAATTGGCCGTTGATCCTCAACACCGGTCGTTTGCGTGATCAATGGCACACCATGACGCGCACCGGCTTATCGGCGCGGCTGAACCAACATAAGCCCGAACCCTTTGTGGAAATCACTTCGGCCGACGCTCAAGCCAATGGCTTAGAACAAGGCCAACTGGCATTGATCGAAAGCCAGTGGGGTAAGATGCTGGCGCGCGTTACCGTCACCGATCGCATTGCCCAAGGCGAGATCTTTGTGCCCATGCACTGGACGGATCAATTCAGCAGCCACAGCCGTATGGGCGGCGTGGTCAACCCGGTAGTTGACCCGGTGTCCTTCCAGCCGGAAAGCAAACACACGCCGGTACGAATCTCCGCCTTTAGCGCTGCATGGCATGGTTTCATTCTTTCCCGTCACCCACTGGTGTTGGACGGCATTGATTATGTGGTCTTGGCCAAAGGCAACGGCTACTTCCGTTACGAACTGGCGGGCAAACGCGACGTGAAAAACTGGCAAGGTCACCTCGCGTATCAGCTCAAACCGTATTCCGGCGAGCTGGACTGGCAAACCTTCCAAGATCAAACCAAAAAAGTCTTCCGTACCGCCTGCTTCCACGAAGGCGAACTGCAGGCTGTGCTAATCACAGGCCCAGACAGCCACCTGCCAGAACGGGAATGGATTGGCTCACTGTTTGACCCCGCCCGTGAAACCGAGCTGGAAGCCGACGAACGCATGGCACTGCTCACCGGCAAACCACCACTTGGCACACCGGACGTAGGCAAGATCGTTTGCGCCTGCTTCAACGTCGGCGCCAAAACCATCGAAAACGCCATCAAAGACGGCAAACTCACCACCCCGCAAGAGGTTGGTAAATGCTGTAAAGCCGGTACCAACTGCGGCTCCTGTGTGCCTGAGATTAAGGGGATCTTGGCGGCGGTTGGGAAGTAGTAAATAGGCGGTTTTTTTGTAAATCGGGAGTCCAAGCGGACTTCCGATTTACAAATAACAACGTTCCTATTTTTATCGACTTCTTTCACGGTATTTCTTCGTGTAATGTTTAGGTGTTAGGTTATTATGAATAACAGTTATTTAATGTAGATGAATAATCAATGTGATCAATAGTACTAGGAGGTTCTTTCTAAGATACTTATCTTATATTTTTATTTCTCATCAAAAGGTCATTTAACTTTTTAAGCTTTCATTGGAAAAGAAAGTTGGTTGATTTTACCAAGTTTTCGGCCTTAGCCAGAGTTTCCCTTGAATTGGTCTCTAGATATAGTCATTAGTTCATCCAAAATGCTACGAACCTCTGGTTCATTATTAAGATTTAAAGTAGGTAAAATAGCTTTCATTAAGCACAGAACATTCTTAGGCCAAGAGTAATCTTTTACTGAAAGGGCTTTATCTATGTGTACAAAGTGATATTCAGGATCTTTAAGTAAGTATCTTTGTTGTCCCCAAAAATCTAACCATTTAACTTTTAATGATTCAAAAGCTAGCCTAGATATTAAATTTGATTGCTTTATATCAATACCAATTTTAATAGCGATTAAAGTTTGGTGAAATACTCCGATAATTAGGCTTATAGAAGTTTTTTTTTGTTGATGGCGTAATCTCATTAGTAATTTAGAATTATGAGCTATTGCATCAGTTGTATTTATCTCCTTGCCTTCCATTATGCTAATTAACTCTGTCCGAATAACTACTTCTGGCTCCATTAAAATATGTGTTACTAGTTTATCAACCTCATCCCACTTGCTTTGGAGCGCACAACTGATAACGAAGCTAAGTAAGTAGTGCTCAACGATACCATTATAAATTTCAAAATCTGCTATTGTTGCTTCTGGTAGGGCTTGATATGTGAAATTAATATCTTTCGATTTATTTATTTTCACGTTAGTTGAAATATAGCTTAAATTTGAAACAAAGCATTTCAATGCTCTAATTAATAACTCTCCATTTGGATTTATAATGGCCGTATCTAGTCTAGAAGATCTTAAAGCAAGCTCACCTTCCACGATTGGGCCTTTAGGTAAATGTTCCACAAGATTTGAGGCTATACCTACATCTAATGAACAATAATTCTCTATCGAAGCCAACATATACCAAGCCATTTCGATAGGCGTTAATCTTTGTTTATCGATATCTTTGTGAGGTTCAGGATTGCTAACGATTCCAGGGTATATAGTGACCTTTTCACCATTAACTACAAATTTCTTTTGCTTAGATGCTTCTTGTTCAAGCCATAACAAAATATGGCGAGATATTGCATGGCAATGAGCAGCTTGTAACGAACTTTTAGGCTCTATGTCTTTAAGTTCCAACAATACACCTGCAAGATCTTGAATGCATTCTTCTCTATTACCACTACGCCAACTTGCTAAGGCTGCATCTGCTTTAAAACCTACTTGCATAGGTTTATTTTCTAGTAATTCCCTTTCTTTGCTAGCAGAAGCTCCAAGTAAATAAAACTTTCTTGCTAACGAGTGATTCTTTATATTTTCTGCACAAATAGCAGCATCCCTATAAAAGAATATTTTTTCGACACTATTAAGCACAGCATTCGAAGCTATCAGCTGATTTGAAAGGGCAAGACTTTTACCATACTCTTTTGCCCTAAATAGGACTTTTGCTTTGGCTCTTATTAAGCAAGCACTTGAGCTTCCATATTTTGATAAACCTGAGTCAATAACCATAAGAGCTTTATCTTTTTTTCCTCCTGATTCATCCCAAATAACTGCAGTAAATTGTACGCAAACTTCCGCTAGCTCCTTGTGTTCCCATCTATTAGCAAAAGATTCTAATTCAGAAAATATAGCTGAATGCTTTTCGCAATCAATCGTTTCTCGTTTATATTCATGCAGCCATGCCCCTCTAACAAAAGTATCTACCCCAAAATCAATTTGCTCGATAGTTTGAAATAGGTCTTTTCTTGCATCTGAGCCTAACGTGTCAATAAACTCAAATAATGGGATTAATTCTTCTATTGTTTTAATTTGATGAAGTTGGTTAATGATTAAAAAATTTACAATTGATATGCCTTCAATTTCTGTCGGAATTTCATTGTGAGATATTGAAGTAGGAAGTAACTCAGCTTTATTTTTAAATAGAGTGTTAAGCTTCATCACTATGGAATTCCAGTTCGGTAAATTTCCAAATTTAGGCTGGGACAATAAAAGTTTTGAATATATCATTATCCGCACTAATACAGAGCTACCAGCTTCTTGGGCATCAGATTTATCTGCTTCGATCTCAAAACGGTTAAACGTTTCTAAGTAACTATCTTTTTTATCTTCAAAGCATGTTAAAAGTATTAGCTGAGATCCTCTCAGCATAAGATTTACATTCGAGTCATGTGCATAAATTGAATTGTCTGTATTCAAAAAAGTAAACATTATCAAATGTGGGGCTATGATTTGAAGCTCACTGAGTTCAGTAGTTAGAATCGGATAACAAAGAAGTGCAAGTGCTCTAGAATTCTCCCCTGAAAATGCTGCAATAAATGCAGTATTCATAGTAATTGGATCAATTACTTTTTTACGAAGGATTGAGTCCGCAATTTCACATTGAATCGGTTTCCTCTGCTGTTTGGTTAAGGTTGCGACAGCAAAGTTTGATAACAATGGTGATAAAGAAAAGCAATCCATTTCATGTTGATCTATCCAAGACCCTACAAGGCTGTCAAAGGTAATTCCAGCGTTTGCAATTTTAGGAGGTAATAAAGCTAAATCAAGAACCAGATTCCTATCGAATCTACCTGTAATTAGAGATACTCGCTCGACAATCTCCCTTGCGCTAGCAGGGAGCTCATGAAGTAACCGTTCTCTTGTTTTCTTCTTAACTCTTTCTACCGTTTCATTTTTTTGCAATAAAGAGTTTAAGGTTCGAAATTCTTCAATGCTCCATTTGCTTTTTTTCATGCTTTGAATCATTGCGATAACTAATTGAGGGTGTCCTCCACCTGAAGACATATATATATATCTTGCCCAATAATCCGCTGTCACACCCAAAGCAGATAAAATCTCTTTTATATCTGTCTCGGAAAAGTCATCAACTTTTTGTTCAACCTCCAGAGGGAGCTCAGCAGAATATAAGTAATCTTCATCTGTTACTCTTGACGATGTGAAAAGTATAAAAATATTATTTTTTTTACAAAAATGATGAAGGCTAAGTAATTTCTCGGTAACAATAGATGTGAAGATACACTCAAGGTCGTCAATAAGGACTCCCGTTATTTCTTGATGATTAAGGTTTATCAATGAACTAGCTAAAATTTGACAAACTTCCTGAGAATTTAACCCTCTTAGATTAGCTCCAAGCCAATGCCCTCCTAAGTGTTTAGCTGCCATCTTGGCCGCAACGGTTTTTCCTACACCTGTTGCTCCATACAACCACGCAGTATTATAATTTTGAAGTGAATAAACAGTGCTATCAATTAATTGGTTTCTTGAAGCAATCGCTGTAGGAAGCGGCACACTTTCAATTGGGCTTAGGGGGGACGAATGCGATACAGCTATATCTGAATTACCTAATGAAGAAGGCATAAATTGAGAAATCAAGTTGTGCGAAATCGACCGAGTCAATTTCTCAATATCTATTTGGGGAGCGGAATCGATGAATTTACTTTGAGAATGGGGACTTTTTTCACTAGCTTTATGCTTATAATCTATAAGGTTTATTTCAGGGATTAAATGCTCTTTAAATAATGATATACAAGTACAATTAACACCAACGAAATTATCTTCGCTTACAGACCTTACTATTGAAGTTAGGAAAGCTTCGCATGAATCATTATCATGAATAAATACGCCACTTCCCGACAACCCCTGTAAAACCTCAGCACCGGCTTCGCCTTTAAAATCTGTATAGTCTTTCTCTGGTATCTCAAGATGAATATCTTTGCCCGCAGTTCCATTCTTAAAGCAAGGCTTCACCGAGTAAGTTTTACCGCTTTGAACCTTGCCCCTGCCCCTAAATATATATTCTAATGCGGGGTCATCAGTATCACTGATAAAATTCATTTCTGGAAAATTATCTCTATTTACACCCTAAATTCAGATAATAAGTGCAACACTCATGGTTGAACTGGTGAGAAGAGACTAACTGCCTGTTGGTGGTAAGCTTTAGTCACCACAACATAAAGAAAACACCATGAGTTACAGGCAGCTAGTCGA